>JAIBBY010000009.1 GCA_019694455.1 Pirellulales bacterium | reverse complement strand
CCAGCGGCGATTGGCCTCGATGGTGGCGGCGATCACCAGCCAACTCAACAGGACCACGGGCGGCGAGATGGCCGCCAGCCACATGGCCCTGGCACGCGCGACACGCGGCGTTTGGCGGGGCGCGGCGGCGCCGGCGCGAATCACGCGTGCCAGCCAGACCAGCGCGCAGAGCGCGGCCAGCGCCACGACGTCGGGACAAAGGTCGCGCGCGAGCCAGAGCGTGGGGAAAACTTGGCGGCCGGGATTCATGTTCGATTGAGGTGCGAGAGGCGCATCAGGTTCTGTTGGTCAGGTAGAGCGAGAGCAGAAATAGCGCGACTTGCAGCGCCAGCGCCGCCGCGGTGATCGCGGCGCCGACGAGCCAATCGCGGCGTGAAAGGCGAGATGGTGGACCAGATTGTGGCCACGCACAGCGCGCGACGAGATAGAGCAGCATGGCGGCGGTGATCAGAATGCCGCTGATCTTGATCAAAAACCCAAGCTGCGCGGCGCCGACGGCGAGCCAGAATCTTTCGCGCAGCACGAATCGCGCGGCCAACAGGCCGCAGGCCGCCATGGGGACATCCATCCCGCAGAGCGCGATCTGGGCGCTAACCAGCGGTGTGGTGACGAGCGCCGCCGAGACCAGCGCCGCGCCGAGCGCGCCAGCCAGGGGGCGCGCCATTTGGAACGTGAAGAGGACCATCAGGCTGGCGCAGGCATACGTAAAGAGATGGTACAGCACCAGCGTGGCGGTCGCCGACCCGGTGAGCAGCATGGTGGCGGCGATGAGGGACGGCAGGATCGAAACGAGATAGAGTCGTGGTCCGCCGAGTCGCTCGCCTTCCTCGTCCAGCAGGCTGCGGAAGTCAAACCGCGTTTCGGCCAGGTAGTTGGCTTCCATCCAATGGCCCACCGCCTGATCGCGGGTGGGAGGGGAGTCGATCGTGTCCCAGTTCCAGATCGCCAGCGCGATGAATACGGCAAACCAGATTGCCCAAGACTCCCAGTGGCGGGGAGGCGCGGCCGGACCAGGCATGTGAAGCGGTGTTGCCGTCGCGCTCATGGACAGGTGAAAAACTGGAGGATTTGTGGGACCGTGTCACGGCCAGTCTAGTCGGGCTGGAACTTCTCTTTTGGAGATTTGCTTTGGAAGCTAACCAAAACCTGGCTCTCGCGGAAATCTTAAAATCTTGGTGAATCCGTCAAATTGCTTGACAGCGGTTGTGCTGCCAGTAGACTGCGGAATTGACAGGGCTTTCCGTTGCTTAGCGCTTGCTTGTCTTGACTCATCTCTCTGATTTTAGATTCAAGCGCTAGAGTTGTTGACTCAGGTCGCGGCGCCAAAGAGGCAATCATCGGCCCGCGGTTTGGAGTCGGGAAGCCCGTCGCGATCGCTGTCTGGGGGGTCGGAAAGCGCTCGCGGGAGGTTCGTGGTACGCGGAACAGCAGAGTGGCGCCGTCTCCGGCCAAGAGGAACTGGAGCACGAGGATCAGAAAAAGGTGATTCACATGTCTCGGCGAGCAAATCGAACAGGTTTCACGTTAGTCGAGCTGTTGGTGGTGATCGCGATCATCGGTATTTTGATCGCGCTTCTATTGCCAGCGGTGCAGGCTGCCCGACAGGCGGCTTGGCGGGCGCAATGCCAGAACAATATGAAGCAGATCGGCATTGCGATGCACAACTATCATTCGGCGGCAGGGAGCTTTCCGTGCGGCCTGATCGCCGGCGTCGGCAACCCGGCCGCGTTGATTGGCGCCAAAATCTCGGATGTCGGTAGCGTGGGCGCCGGCTCGATCGGCATTTGGCAGACAGCATACAGCTCTCTGCTGCCGTACATGGAAGCTCAGCAAGTGTTCGCGCTGCAGATTAAGGGCGCTTCTTGGCAGAGCCAGAATGCGGCCTATATGAAGGCAGTCATACCGAGCTTGGTTTGCCCGGCGAACGGCAACAAGACCAACCCCGCGCTGGAGCCCTACTTCGATTCGCTGGTGTCGGCAGTGATTGCCGCATTCCCCAGCGCAAATTTCCAGGGCTGGGACGGCACGGGCTGGGGCGTGACCGACTACTCGGTATGCAAGGGAGTCAGTGACGCCTGGTGCTTGTCGCCGTTCAACGTCGGCAACCTCAAGGAATTGAATGCGAATGGCGAAGATTCGTCGTTCACCGGTTACTTGTCGGTGGAGCGCGGCATGTTCGACGCCTGCTTCCCGAAGGAACTGGCCTTGCCGGGCGCCGCGTTCTGCTGCACCGAAGCGATGATTGGCGACGGCCTGAGCAACACGATTTGCGTGGGCGAGGCGGCCGAAGGCCCGAACTTCCCGCTGGTTGCCGACCCGGTCAACTGGTCGGTCGCAGTGGCGGGGACTCAGCAGCCATTCCCCTATCCGGGTGACGCCGCTCGCGGTCTGCCGGCCTATCAATTCTGGCATGCCCCGCCGATGCTCAAGCTGATCGACAAGGACCCCAGCGCCCGATTCGGCAGTGTGTTTGCCTGCACCTTGGAGCCGCTCAACAAGCGCCCGGTCACGCACACCTATGTGCCGATCGATTCGTCGGCCAGCGCCGCTAACTTGACGGCATATCTCAACTGCCGTCCGGGCATCATGTGGGCCGCCGCCGATGCTGGCTATCCCAACGGTGTGGACACTGATGGCGATAATATCGCCGATGGCGTGGTGGCGACTTCCTCGGGTCTGGCGCATCGCACCAGCAATTTCCGCGCGGATCACAAGGGAGGCGGCAACTTCATGATGGCCGATGGCTCGGTGACCTTCATTGCCGACACGATCGCGGCGCCGATTTATCGAGCGGCGTCGACCATCAACGGCGCTGAAGCGGTGAGCCTGCCTGGTAATTAGTACGGACCCTAGTAACGGCTGTAATCCCTACGTCCGGGCGCGCTTTGCAGGCCGCCCGGACGTTTTTTATTTTCCCAGCGGTTGACGATACCCCGGCGGCGAAACTAAGTTGCCGTTCTTCGGCTAGCAGCGCCCCCGTTTGCTGTGGCCGCTGGTCGTCGATTCGCCATCGCCAGGAACAGGACCTAATTCAACATGCACAGAATCTCGCTCGCATCGCTGGCGCTTGGCGCCATGTTGTTCGCCGCCGGCTGCGGTGGTTACAAGGAATTGACCCCGGACCAATCCAAGGTAATCGACGTTTACAACATCGATTACCAATTGAAGCGGCTCGAAGACAAAGACCCAGGCGTGCGCGCGGTGGCGATGGCCTGGATTCAAAAGATGCCCAAGGGAGACGCCGAGAAGGCGATTCCCAAGTTGCAGGAGATCGCCTCCAAGGACAAGGTGCCGGCCGTGCGCAAGAAGGCGCAAGAGACGATCACCAAGATTCAAGGGGGTTGAGCGTCCCCCGCATGATTTGAGCCATCCACGGGCCGCTGGCAAGAAGTTGCTAGCGGCCCTTTTTTTGCGCGCGGCGCAGGTTCAGCATGCGCAGCCGCGCCGCAAACTCTTGCCAGTCAGCGCTGATTGCCTGACTTCCGGCGATGCCTTCGCTGTTTCGCCTATGGTCCTACGGTCGCTCTGACCGATACAGACTCCAGAGGGTCTGCCCGCGCGGCCGTCGATTACTTCATGCGCGAGGTTGAAACTCAGGGTCCAAGGAGGGACGACGCATGATGGCGACAGGATTGACCACCCGACGACGAATGCTTGCGGTCCTGTTGGGCTCGTGCGCGATGGGGCCGCGACTGTTGGCGGCGGACGAGGCCGCTCCGGAACTGACCGCGCATCAGGTGATTCGCCTGCCGGCGCGGAGCGAAAACGATCGTCACCCCGTGATCACCGGTATGGCCCTCTCGCCCGATGGCCGCTTGCTGACCACCGCCGGCGACGACCACCTGTTGTACTTTTGGGACACCGCGAGTGGCCGCTTGCTGCATCGCGCTAAGGGGCACTCCGATTGGGTGCGGGCGTTGGCGATTCGGCCCGATGGCCGCGTGCTGGCTTCGGCCGGCCATGACGGCGCCATTTTGCTGTGGGACGCCGGGACGGGCGAACAGATGGGGACCGTCGCCACTCCGAGCGGCGCCGCCATCTATCAGCTCGCCTACAGCCCCGACGGCAAATCGCTGGCAGCGGTCGGTTTTGAGAGCAGCGCGCGGATTTATGATCCGGCTTCGGGGCGACTGCGGCTCACACTGCGGGCGGATGGGGCGGATCTGCGCACGGCGGCGTTTTCGACCGACGGGCAACTTTTTGCCGCGGCGGGGCGCAATGGCCACGTGCGTTTGTGGAATGCCGCCAGCGGTCAGCCCACGCAAGACATTCAGGCCGCGACGACGCGGATTCGATCGATCGCCTTCTCGCCCGACAGCCAACATTTGGTCACCGCGGGGGACAACTGCCCCGTCAGGTTGTGGTCGGTGGCCGATGGGTCGCAACTGCCGGAACTGCGCGGACGAGCGGGCAAGGTGCATTGCGTGGTGTTCTGCGGACCCGATCGACTGGCGACGGGGGGCGCGGACAACGTGATCCGCATTTGGGACCTGGCGGCGAGCGCCGAATCGGCCCGGCTGGTGGGGCACGAAGGAACGATAAGCGCGCTCAGTTGGCAGGCCGAGCAGAACTTGTTGGTGTCGGGGAGTTTCGACACCACAGTGCGGCTGTGGCAATTGCCGACGGCGGCGGCGGCGAGCACTGCCGCGCGACCGACGAACCCCATCGAATGAGTGACGCCCGGCGGAGCCGGGCTGAGCAGATCGCAAACGAACTAATCGACAAACGGCTCTTCGAGCCGCGCTAGCGAATCAACAGGGACGGCCGTAGACGGAACAAGGAGGTTCTCGTGGGCTTGTTTTCACGCATGCTTCGCGGCCAAAGCGGCCGCTCGCGCGACGCGCGCTCGGCGCCGATCACAAGCGCCCAGCGAAAATGCCACGTCGAGACGCTCGAACAGCGCCGCGTGATGGCCGGCGACATCCACGTGGGCATGGTGTACTTCGAGCCCAACGATGGGACCGACATCACCGGCAACACGCTACAGATCACCTGGAACGGCGGCGAGCCGAACACCCAGCTACAGCAGGTAGTGATCGACACCGACAAGCTGGGGGACGGCCTGACGATTGGCGACACGTTTTTCGACACGGCCGCCGGTGGGCAAGGGGCGTTCGGGTCGTATCCGTTTACCGTGGTCGATAGCACCGGCATTGACAGCGTGAACGCCACGGTGACCGATGGCGGCACCAAGCTCATTCTCGATTTCACCGGCTTCGACGTGGGCGAAAAGCTGACGTTCCGCATCGACGTCGACGAGATGGGCTTTCGGAGCGCCAATGCGGTGGCGGAGGGAAATGAGTTTGAAGGCTCGAAACTCGATGCCACCTTCACGGCGCCGCACTTTCATACCGCGGCCGCGGGCGACATCTTTCTTGACGACTTCGACTCGAAGTTCGCCGGCCTGGGACTGAATCTGCCAAACGACAACTATGTGCCGCCGGGAACCACATCGTCGCCGATTTTCACGGCGGGGGCGGCGTTCACGCTCAAGCAGGTTCCCCTGCCGATCCGCATCACCGGCACGGTGTACGAGGACATCAACTCCAACAACCAACAAGACACCGGTGACAACGGCATTGCCGGCGTGACGCTGGAACTGTGGAAAAACGACGGCAGTGGCTATGTGACCACCGGCGCCACCACAACGACCGACGCCGACGGCCACTACGCGTTCGAGAATGTGCTGCCAGGGCAATATTCGGTGCGCGAGGCGCAGCCGAGCAACTACTTCAGCGTGGGGGCGACCGCTGGCAAGGTGAACGGGGCCACCCGGGGCGTGGTGGCCAATAGCGACTCGATCACCGACGGCTCGCTGCTCGGCGGCGAGGAATGGCAGGCCAACGACTTTGCCGAGGTGCGTCCAGCGAGCCTCTCGGGCCATGTGTATCACGACGCGAACAACGATGGCGATCGTGACAGCGGCGAAGAAGGCATCGGCGGCGTGACCATCACCGTGCAGCGGTTGACCGATTCGGGGCCGCTGCCGGCGCCGATCACCGTGACCACGGCGGCGGACGGCACTTGGGTGGCGACCGGCCTGGCGCCGGGGGCGTATCGCGTCATCGAAACGCAACCGACCGGCTGGCTCGATGGCAAGGACCGTGGCGGCTCGGCGGGAGGAACCGCGCAGAATCCGGGCGATTTGATTGAAACCGCCCTGTTGGTCAGCGGCCAGTCGGGGGTGGACTACGACTTTGGCGAATTGCTGGCCAGCAGCATCAGCGGCCAGGTCCATGCCGACCGTGACGGCGATTGCGATCCCGATCCCGGCGAACCGCTATTGGCCGGCGTGACGATTCGACTGTACGACGCCAACAACAACCAGGTGGCCACTACCCAGACCGATCAGCAGGGGCGCTACACGTTCTCCAATCTGGCGCCGGGCGTCTACAAGGTGGTGGAAGAGCAGCCGAGCGGCTACTTCGGCACGGTGAGCCATCCCGGTTCGGTCAATGGCACGGCTGGACTCAACGAGATATCGGGCATCACGCTGACCTCGGGCACCACCGGAACCGACTACGACTTTTGCGAGTTCGAGCCGGTGGGCATCTCGGGGCACGTGTATGTCGACATCAACAACAATGGTGTCTTTGACTCGGGCGAGGCGCCGATTGCGGGCGTGACCATGCGCTTGCTGGCGGCCGACGGCACGCCAACGGGCGTCACCACCGTGACCGCCGCCGATGGCACGTACAGCTTTGAAGGCCTGGCGCCGGGTACTTACGGCGTGGCCGAAGATCAGCCGAGTGGCTACTTCGACGGCATCGACGCCGCCGGCAGCGAAGGGGGATTGGCGAGTAACCCCGGCGACTCGATCACGGGGGTGTTTCTGACGCCGAGCGTCTACGCCACCGATTACAACTTTGGCGAACTGCCCCCCGCGAGCATTCAAGGGCGCGTGCATGCCGACATGGATGGCGATTGCGAGCCGGACGAGAACGAACCGCTGCTGTCCGGAGTGACCATCTACTTGCTCAACGCCGATGGGGAGCGGATCGGCAGCACGACCACCGACATCAACGGCGAGTACAAGTTCGCCAACCTGGCGCCTGGGGTGTATGGCGTTGAGGAGATTCAGCCCTCGGCGTACTTCCAAGGCGACGCCATGGCAGGCGACGCTGGCGGCAGCGTCGTCGGGACCGACATGATCGTGGGAGTCATGCTCGACCCTGGACAGGACGCCGTGGACTACAACTTCTGCGAGGCGCTGCCGGCTAGCATCAGCGGACAGGTGCATGCCGACCGAGACGGCGACTGCGATCCCGACCCCGGCGAAATCCTGGTGCAAGGCGCGACGGTGTACTTGCTCGACGCCGAGGGAAATCGGATCGGCGAAACGACCACCGACAACAACGGCCGTTACAAGTTCGATGGATTGGAGCCGGGCGACTACGGGGTGGAACTGGCCGTGCCCGGCGGATACTTCAAGCGGGCGGCACACGCGGGCACATCGGGCGGTCAGGCCACGGATCAGGACAAAGTGATTGGCGCCGAACTGGGTTCTGGCGAACAGGGTGAGGATTACGACTTCTGCGTGGTCGAACCGGTCACGATTTCGGGCTCGGTGTATGCCGACCTGAATCAAAACTGTAATTTCGACAGCAGCGAGACGGGCATCGCAGGGGTGGTGATTCGCTTGCTCGACTCCGCCGGCAACTTTACCGGCGTCACAACGCTGACCAATGAAGATGGCTCGTACGAATTCTCGGGACTTCCGCCCGGAACCTATGGCGTGGCGGAAGTGCAGCCGAATGGCTACTTCAACGGTTGCGCCGAGCCGGGCACGCTGGGGGGCGACGATGATGACGCGGCCGACAGGATCACCGGTGTGGCCATTCCGCCGGCCGTTCACGCGCAGCACTACAACTTTGGCGAGCTGCCGCCAGGCAAGATCACTGGCTATGTCTTTCAGGATGGTCCGGCGATCGTCGTGCCCAACGGCACCGTGGTCGATATTCCGGCGATGCGCGACGGACAGCGCGACGCGGGCGACAAAGCCATTGCCGGCGTCAAGCTGCAACTCGGCACGCTATCGGGCGAGCCGGTGCTCGACGGCGCGGGTCAGCCGATCTTCGCCATCACCGACGCCAACGGCTACTACGAGTTCGGCGGGTTGGCGCCAGGTATGTACACGGTGTTCCAGGTGCAGCCGTCAGACTTCTTGAACGGACTCAACACGCCGGGCACCACGGGGGGCACGGTCTATCAGGCGGGGCGCGACATCTTGCCCGCCACGCTGACGCTGGCGCAAACCGGGGACGCGATCACGCGCATCTTTGTCGGGCCGGGCGGCTTGTCGAACGAGAACAATTTTGCCGAAGTGTTGGTGATGCCGCCGACGCCGCCGGTGGTTCAGCAGACGATCACGGCGGGCTTCATCCCGATCATTTCGCCGCCGCCGGCGCCGCAGCTGGGCGTGCCGTTGTTCTTTGTTCCGCCGCCTGGACTTTCGATTCTGCCGAATGCCCCGCCAATCGTGAACAACACCACATTCTTTGGCGGAGTGGGCTTTTTGGAAAGCTACACTTGGCATTTGAGCGTGGTGAACGGCGGCACGCCGCGCGGCAGCGCCGGTCCGACCGGTGCGATTGCCCGGCGCGTGAGCGCCCGCGACGATGCCTGGACGCACACCAACATGACCGACGCCGAGTGGACTCTGTATCAGGCGGGCAATGTGCAGCTCAAGCAGTTACAGTTTGGACGTCGGCATGCCAAGCCGATTGTGGGCGACTTCAACGGCGACGGCATCAGCGAAGTGGGCGTGTATGTCGATGGCGAATGGTTCATCGACGTGAATGGCAACGGCGCCTGGGACGAAGGGGACATGTGGGCCGAACTCGGCGGCATTGAAGACCTGCCGGTGGTCGGCGATTGGGACGGCGACGGCAAGACCGACATTGGCATTTTTGGCCCGTCGTGGCCGGGAGACGAGCGGGCGATCGCGGCCGAGCCCGGCCTGCCCGACCCCGAGAACCGCGCGCGCAACGTGCTGAAGAACGTGCCTCCGCAGCCATTCCAAGCGACCAGCGGCGCGCGCGATCTGCGCTTGACCGCGAGCGGTCAGCTACGGTCGGACGTGATCGACCATGTGTTTCGTCATGGTGTGGCGGGCGATGTGCCGCTGGCCGGCGACTGGAATGGCGACGGCGTACACTCGATCGCCCTCTTCGCGGGTGGCCTGTGGCACTTGGATGTCGATGGCGACGGTAAGCTGACGGCCAAGGACCAGAAGTTCGCCTATGGCAACGCGAACGATGTTCCGGTGGTGGGCGACTTCAATGGCGACGGCCAGAGCGACATCGGCGTCTACCGGCGCGGCGTCTGGTACATCGACACCGACAACAACCATCGGTTGGAGGCGCACGATCGCGCCTTCGAAGTGGGCGGGGCCGACGACATGCCGGTGGTGGGAGACTGGGACGGCGATGGACGCGATGAGCCGGGCACGTTCCAGCCTAGCCCGACCGTGGCGCCAGGTTCGGGCGCCTCGGACATTTCGGCGGTGACGCCGTAATAGCGGGCGGACCGGCGGAGATTACTCGTCGGTAACCGGTTCGTCGTCGAGGTTCAGCACCGCTTTGTCGGAGATGTCCTTGCGGCACCAGGCGCCATCCCAGCGGATGGCCTTGACCGCCGTATAGGCTTGCAGCTTGGCGGCGGGAATTGTGCCGCCCATGGCTGTGACGCCGAGCACGCGACCGCCGTCGGTGAGCACCTGGCCATCCGAGCGGACGGAGCCGGCGTGAAATACTTTGACGCCCGGCACTTTGGCGGCCTCGTCCAAGCCGCGAATTGGCTTGCCGCGCTCGTACGCGCCAGGATAGCCTCGGCTGGCCATGACGACGCAGATGGCAGGATCAGAGTGCCACTGCGGTCGCTCGACGCGCTCTAGCTGACCCTCGGCAGTCGCCAGGAGCAGTTCGACCAGATCGCTCTTGAGCCGCATCAGCATGGCCTGACATTCGGGATCGCCAAACCGGACGTTGTATTCCAGCACCTTGGGGCCTTGGTTGCCGATCATCAGGCCGGCGTACAGGACGCCGCGAAACGGCCGCCGCGAACGCTTCATGGCGTGGACGGTCGGCACCAGCACACGTTCTTCAATGTTGCGCATCAGCGCCGGCGTGACCAGCGGCGCCGGGGAGTAGGCGCCCATGCCGCCGGTGTTGGGGCCGGTGTCGCCATCGAAGGCGCGTTTGTGATCCTGGGCCGATTCGAGCGTCACGATGGTCCGGCCATCGGTGATGGCCATGATGCTGGCCTCTTCGCCATCGAGGCGTTCTTCGATGACGATCTGACTGCCGGCTTGGCCCAGCTCGTTGCGTATGGTCTCGACCGCCTCGATCGCCTCGTTGCGGCCGCTACAGACAAACACTCCCTTGCCGGCGGCCAGGCCATCGGCCTTGACGACGATCGGGACGTCTTCGCGGTCTTTCAGAAAGGTGGCGGCGCTGTCGGCGCTACGAAACACGCGGTAGTCGGCGGTTGGCACGTCGGCCTGGCGCAGCAGATTCTTGCAGAACGCCTTGCTTCCCTCGAGTTCCGCAGCCGCCTTGGTGGGACCGAAGATCCGCAGTTTTTCGGCCAGAAAGGCGTCGACGATTCCCGCCACTAGCGGCGCCTCGGGGCCGACCACGGTGAGTCCCACCTCGTTCTGCTTGGCGAACTTGATCAGCCGAGGGAAATCGGAGGGCGAGATATCCACGTTCTCGGCGTCGATCGCCGTGCCGGCGTTGCCGGGGGCGACGAAGATCTTGTCTGCCAGCGGACTTTGCGCGAGCTTCCAGGCCAGCGTGTGTTCGCGGCCGCCGGCGCCGATGACCAGAATGTTCATGCCTCTAGTTCCTATTTGTTCGCGCGCCGTTTTGCCAAGTTCGATTTTAGCGCAGTGGTCGTAAGTGAACAACCGCCGTCAGTCGCAGGCAACGCATTCGACAGCTTCGCGTAACAAGCCAAGGTATTCTTCGAGCGGCAAGCCATCGACGGTCGCTTCGCGCCGCCGCGTGACGCCATCGACGATGCTTGTGGTTTTGACCAGATGCCGCAGCAGGTCACGTTGACGGTCGACTACGGCAGGGGTAATTAGATCGTGGCGACCGGCAGCGGCGGCCAGCGCCACGCCCAGCACGTAGGCGCCCCAATCGCTTGTGCCCGCGATGAGCAGGTGGTCGGCCGGGACGCGACATGCGATGCGAGCGCCCACCTCGCTGCCCAGGGCATCGCGCAGCTGTATCCAGGGGACGGCGCCAAAACCAATCTCATTTCCGCCGTCGCCAATGCCGATGGTCGTGATCCGTCGGCCCGACTGTTGGGCCAGTTCGAAGAGCCGATGTGCCGGAGCGGTGTATTCGCTGATGTCTCGCCCGCGCATGTTGTGGCAGCGATCGCAGTCGTCTGGCGGGACCGCCGCGGCGAACTCGGCGGCGAGCGCGGCGTCGCCTTGGCTGGCGCTGGCCAAGGTATGGCTTGGTCCGGGGCGTTCGACCGCGATCAGGTGCGAGTAGCGACCGTCGGCCACGAACTCAGTCGCCCACCGTTCAACAAATTGCGCTGGGCCGCTCGGACAGACGTGCAATCGGTCGTTGGGAAGCTGCAGGAATTCGCTGCCAGCTTCCAGTGCCTGGCGGCTCATGTCGTCGCAGACCAGTGCGACCTGCGCGCCCAGCGCTCGCAAAATGCTCGCCAAAAAGAGCGTGCCGGGGGGGCCATCGGTCTCGGCGCAGGGAGGATCGGCGTCGACGATGCAAAAGCCGGTCACTAGCGCCATCGACAGTGGCGGCCGAAAGCTGGCAATGCACGCGGCCAGCGCGTCGGCGGGCAGAACGCCGGCGGCCTGCCACAGCGGCGCGGTTCGCCGGCCGGTGGGGTCGCGCAACAACAATTCGGCGAGCGCCTGCAGTTGTGGACTGGTGAGATGGTTCGCCACGAGTACGATTTGGTGAGGGGTGTGCTTGACCGGTGGGGGGCGGTTTTTGTAGTTGTAGCGGTTGCGTTTGTGGTGAATAGCTGGGCGACTTCACGTGGAAGGAAATTGGCGCGATGACGGTGCTGCATAGTGGTTCGAATCAGAAGTTTGCGGCGGGCTGGTCCTCGATTTTCGGCGGCTCGGGCGGCAAGAAGAAAGCGGGCGCCAAGGCCAAGTCGAGCGTCAAGGCAGCCAAGAAAAAGGCGCCCGGCAAGAAGAAAGCGAAGAAAAAGTGAGCCGGAGCGTCGGGACGCGACGTGCGCCAGCGCTGAATTGACATCTGGCCTGGGCTCTTCTATCCTTTCAAAACGGTAGTCCTAGGGTGTTTATCTGATGTTCAGCGTTGCCAACTGCACGTGCTTCCGCCAGCCAGTCGCGCTGTCGTCGGGCGTGGTAGCGACGTTGATTATTGGGATTATTGAGGAGACTCGGCCCTAGGGCGTGACCGACTGAGGTCTGATGAACGCCGCCCTGAGGCCGCCCGCCGGCCGCAGGGTTTTTTTGTTTTCCCACCCTTGCCTTTGAAGCTAACGCCATGCGCCGCATTCAGATCTACGACACTACGCTCCGCGACGGCAGCCAGGGCGAAGGAGTCAGCCTCTCGCTGCACGACAAGCTGCTCATCACACAGCGGTTGGACTCGTTGGGTTTTGATTACATCGAAGGCGGATATCCGCTCTCCAATGAAAAGGACGCGCAATATTTTCAGCGCGTGCGCGAACTGGACCTGCGGTACGCCAAGGTATGCGCGTTTGGCATGACCCGTCGCAAGGGAGTTGCCGCGGTCGACGACCCGGGCATGATCGCGCTGTTGCGCTCGGAGGCGCCGGTGGTGACCATCGTGGGCAAGACATGGGACTTTCACGCCACGGAGATTCTGCGCGTCGACTTGGATGAGAACCTGGCGATGATCTCCGACAGCGTGCGCGCGGTATGCGACGCGGGGCGCGAGGTGATCTACGACGCCGAGCACTTCTTTGACGGCTGGAAGGCGAACCCCGAGTACGCCCTGAAGACCATCCGCGCCGCGGCGGAGGCGGGCGCCGGCATGGTGGTGCTGTGCGACACCAACGGCGGGTCCATGCCGGAGGAAGTGGCGGAACTGGTGCGCGCGGCGATTGCCGGACTGCCGGTGCCGGTGGGGATTCATTGCCACAACGATTGCGAGTTGGCGGTGGCCAACTCGCTGGCCGCGGTCGACGCCGGCGCCGCGCAGGTGCAAGGCACCATCAACGGCTTTGGCGAACGGTGCGGCAATGTGGATCTGATTTCGGTGGTCGCCAATTTGGCGCTCAAGAAGCGAGGATACGAAGTGTTGCTGCCGGGCAAGGTGGAGTACCTGACTGAGCTTTCGCGTTATGTTTACGAAACGGCGAACATGCACTTGCGCTCCAACCAGCCGTTTGTCGGCCAGAGCGCCTTCGCGCACAAAGGCGGCATGCACGTACATGCGGTGAATCGCGTGGCGGCCAGCTACGAGCACATTCCGCCGGAGCAGGTGGGCAACGAGCGACGAGTACTGGTGAGCGAACTGTCGGGCAGGTCGAACATTCAGGCCTTGACGACGAAGTATCACATCGAGCACGACCGCGAGCTAATGGACAAGATTTTGGCGCGGGTGGTGGCGCTCGAAAATCTGGGGTATCAGTTCGAGGCGGCTGAAGCGTCGTTCGACCTGCTGGTGCGCAAGTGCGCCGGCAGCTTTGCCTCGCATTTTGAGCGATTGCACTATCGGGTGAATGTGCAAACCGAGGATGGCGATCGGGTGACGACGGAGGCCAGCGTCAAGCTGCGCGTCAAGGGGAGGGTGCATCACGAGGTGGCCGAAGGAGACGGGCCGGTGAACGCCTTGGACGGCGCCTTGCGCAAGGCGCTTGCCGAGCCGTACCCGAACCTCGCCGACATGCATCTGGTCGATTACAAAGTGCGAGTGATCAACTCCGAAGCCGGCACCGCCGCTGGCGTGCGGGTGATGATCGAAAGCAAGGACGAGACCGATGTGTGGGGCACCGTGGGGGTGAGCGAAAATGTGATCGAGGCAAGTTGGATTGCGCTGGTCGACAGCTTTGAATACAAACTCACCAAGGACGAACTGCGGCGGCAGGCCAGCCATCAGCCGGCCGGCGCCGCCGTGTAGGCGCTTCGCGAAAGTGATTGATCAGGCCGTGCGGAAATCAATGGAATGAACATGTCGATTGCAACACAGGAATTGCCCAAGCAGTACGATCACTCGGCCGCGCAGCGTCGTTGGTATCGGTTTTGGGAGGAGCGCGGCTACTTTCATAGCGAGCCCGATCCCCAGCGCAAGCCGTTCACCATCGTGATTCCGCCGCCGAACGTCACCGGCGCCTTGCATTTGGGGCACGCGCTGAACAACTCGCTGCAAGACATCCTGATCCGCATGCGCCGCATGCAGGGATATAACGCGCTGTGGATGCCGGGGGCCGATCATGCCGGCATCGCCACGCAGGCCGTGGTGGAAAAGCGGTTGTTGGAGGAAGAAAAGAAGACACGCCACGACCTGGGGCGCGAAGCGCTGGTCGAACGCATTTGGGCCTGGAAGGCCGAGTACGAAAAGCGCATTCTGGGACAGCTCAAGCAGATGGGCTGTAGTTGCGATTGGGAACGCACGCGGTTCACGCTCGATGCCATGTGCGCGCGGGCGGTGCGCTACACGTTCTTCAATTTCTTCAACCAAGGGCTCATCTATCGCGGCCAGCGGCTGGTGAACTGGGACACGTTTCTGCAAACCGCCGTCAGCGACGACGAGGTGGTGCATGAGACGATTCAGGGGCACTTTTGGCATCTCCGGTATCCGGTGATCGATCCGCAGCCGGGCGAACCCACCCATGTGACGATCGCCACCACCCGGCCAGAGACGATGCTCGGCGACACGGCCGTGGCGGTGCATCCCGACCCGAACGCGGCGCTGGAACAAGCCGTGGCGGCGCTACGGGCCAAGATCGCTGAGACGCCGGAGAAATCGCGCGCCGAATTGGAGACGCAACTGGCCGAGCTCGAAGCGCGCCGGCAAACGCATCTGCCGCAGTTGGAGCGCTTGCGCGACATGGCGCGCGCCGGCCGCAAATTGCGGCTGCCGCTGTTGGATCGCGAGATTCCGCTCATCGCCGATGAGTGGGCTAAGCCCGAGATGGGCTCTGGCTGCGTGAAAATCACGCCGGCGCACGATCCCAATGACTATGAGGTGGGGCAGCGACAAAAACTGCCGATGATCAACATCTTGAACGCCGATGGCACGCTGAACGTGACCGCCGGGCCGTACCAAGCGCTGACGATGCCCGAGGCGCGGCGCCGCGTGGTGGCCGATCTCGAGGCGCTCGGCTTGATGGAAGCGGTGGAAGACCGCGAGATCGAGCTGGCGCATTCCGATCGCTCGAAGACGCCCATCGAGCCACGGCTGGCCGACCAATGGTTTGTGAAGATGGACTACCTGGCGCAAACCGCGATGGACGCGGTGAGCGATGGTCGCGTGCAGATCGCGCCGACGCGCTACGCCAAGAGCTATTTGGATTGGCTGGGCGAGAAGCGTGATTGGCCGGTGAGTCGCCAGCTTTGGTGGGGACATCAAATTCCGGTCTGGTACGCGCCCGCCGAGGCGAGCGAGGCGGCGCTCAAGTCGGCGTTCGCCGGGCGTGAGGGGATTGCCTGGCGGCGCGAGACCGAGGGAGGCCGCTGGCTGATCTGCGCGCGCGATGAAGACCTGGCAGAAGACACCGTGCCCGGTCACAAGTTGAGGCGCGAAGAAGACGTGCTCGACACCTGGTTCAGCTCGGCGCTGTGGCCACATTCCACGCTCGGCTGGCCCGACGCCACGCCGGAGTTAGCGTATTACTATCCCACCAGCGTGCTGATCACCAGCCGCGACATCATCACGCTGTGGGTGGCGCGGATGGTGCTCACCGGGCTGTCGAACGTGGGGGACGTGCCGTTTCGACAGGTCTTCATTCATCCCAAAATTCTCGACGCTTATGGCGAGACCATGAGCAAGTCGAAGGGAAACGGCGTCGATCCGTTGGATGTGATCGAAAAGTTCGGCGCCGACTCGCTGCGCTTCGCGCTGGCGTACCTGACCACCGAAACGCAAGACATTCGCATGCCGGTGGAGTTCGAGTGTCCGCACTGCGCGAAGCTGATCGAGCAAACCCGCGAAAATCGGATGCAGGCGCGCTTGAAATGCCCGCATTGTGGCGAATCGTTTTCGACGCAGTGGGCCAAGAAGCCGGCCGATGTGGCGCTAGCGCGCGGCGCGGTGGTGAGCGAGCGGTTTGAGCTGGCGCGCAACTTCTCGAATAAGCTCTGGAACGCGTCGCGCTTCGCGCTCATGAACCTGTCGGGCTATGTTCCGGCGCCAGTGGCCGACGATGAGCTGGCAATTGAGGATCGCTGGGTGCTGAGCCGGCTGAACACCGTGACCGCGCAGGTGACGGAGTATTTGGAAGCTTTTCGCTTCGCCGACGCGGCCCGCGCGCTATACGATTTTGCCTGGGACGAGTTTTGCAGCTTTTATGTCGAGATGGTCAAGAGCCGACTGCAAGACGAGGCCGCGCGCCCCGTGGCACAGCGAGTGCTTGCGCATACGCTCGACACGCTCTTGCGGCTGTTGCACCCGCTGACGCCGTTTCTGACCGAGGAAGTGTGGCAGTTGCTGGCGGCCGTGGCGCCGCAGCGCGGCATTGCCGAGCCGCGGCCGGCGGCGGAGAGCCTTATGATCGCCGAGTGGCCGCTGGCCGAAGCGGCGCGGCGCGACGCGACGGTCGAGGCGCGGTTCGCAAGGTTTCAAGAGCTATTGCGCGGATTGCGCGACGTGCGTGGCCGGCAGAACATTCCGCCGCGCACCGAGTTGCGGTTCGCGGTGAAGTGCGACGACGAGTTGACAGAGTTGTTGCGCCCGATGGAGGCGTACTTCGTCTCGTTGGCCGGCGCCCGCGCCACCGGTTGGGGCGCCGCTGTCGATCCGCCGGCGACTTGCGCCAAGTTCACGCTGGGCAGCGCCGAGGTGTTCGTCGATTTGGCCGGCCTGATCGACGTGGCGGCCGAATTGGCCAAGAACGAGAAAGAACGCGAGAAGGTCGTCGGTTTCATCGCGGCCAAAGAAAAGAAATTGGCCAACGAGAGCTTCACCTCCCGCGCGCCGGCGCACGTGGTCGATCAGGAGCGGCAAAGTCTCGAAGAACTACGAGCGCGGCTGGCGTCGATCGACGCGGCCATTACGCAACTGCGGGCGCAAACTTAGTTGTCGGCGAGCTTAATGTGCGTGAAAGAGCACCGCGCAAAAGTGGAGCGCGCTGCCAGCCAGCACAAAAACGTGCCAAATGGCGTGAAAGTAGCGCCGCCCTTCGCAGCGATAGAAGAGCGTGCCGAAGGTGTAGCACAGCCCGCCGGCTAATAGCCAGGCCAAGCCCGATAACGACACGGAGGCGATCAACGGCTTGATGGCGATGATCGCCAACCAGCCCATGATGATGTAGGGAATCGCCGATTCAGTGAGGCCGCGGCGGGCGGAATAGAGTTTGTGGCCAATGCCGGCCAGGGCAAAGGTCCAGACTAGCGCGAGCAGCGTCCAACCCCAGGGACCGCGCAGCGCCGTGAGGGTGAACGGAGTATAGGTGCCGGCGATCAAGAGAAAGATGCAGGCGTGGTCGACCACGCGCAAGATCGCGCGAGTCCGGTAGCCGCGAGCGCAGTGGTACACCGTCGACGCGGCATAGAGCACCACGAGCGACGCTCCGTAGATGCTCGCTCCCACAATCTGCCAAACGGTGCCTGATTGCGCGGCGAGCACGGTGAGCGCAATCAAGCCAACGATGCTGAGCGCCAGGCCAATGCCGTGCGTAACGGCGCTGGCAATCTCGTCTTCAACACGATAGATGCGCTGGATTGTGTTGGGGCTGGCCAGCATGGCAATGCGCTCCGCGCCGGTCTTGCGGCATATCGAGGTAGTTTCGAGGCGGGATGGAAAGGGCAGGGGCGTAGTTATTGTATCGGTTCGCAAAGCCGGCGTAAGCAATACGTTTGCGGGCGACTCGCGCGCGGAGAGGGGCGCCTTGGTATTCGCACACCGGCGCAGTGCGCGAAACTATGGAGTTTGATCAGACTTTGCGCGATGAAGTCTTAGCGGAACTTGGGAAGTCTCTAGGGGCGGTATGGATTTTGCTCGCCACACTGCCCCCTTGTAAGGCAGCGATTAAAGGGGTTCAATCGTCACATCGCCAAGCGCGCAGCAATGCGCGATGGAAGGGGGACGACTCAGAAAGATGTCGCAGATCTTTCATCCCAGCACCAATACCTTTTCACGCGTCACCATTTTTGGCGCGGTGCTGATACTCGCGATTTTGGCCTGGCTGGCGGGCCTGTTGTTCGAATCGTCCTGGGTGACCGAAGTCGGCGTGGTGCGCGAGCAGCCGGTGCAATTCAGTCACCAGCATCACGTGGGCGGTTTGGGGATCGACTGCCGCTATTGTCATACGTCGGTCGAAGATTCTTCGTTCGCCGGGATTCCGCCCACCGCCACCTGCATGAACTGCCACTCGCAGATTTGGGCCCAAAGCCCTTATCTGAAGCCAGTGCGCGACAGTTTTGCGTCGGGACGCTCGTTGCATTGGACGCGGGTTCACGATCTGCCCGATTTCGTGTACTTCAACCATGCCATTCATGTGCGCAAAGGGGTGACTTGCGAGCAATGCCATGGCGACGTGGACCGGATGCCGCTGATGTGGCGCGAGCACACGTTGCACATGGAGTGGTGTCTGGAGTGCCACCGCGAGCCAGAAAAATTCGCCGGCGCGGAACATGCGTTGCTCAGCCGCATGGTGCAGATGCCGCATGAGTCGGACACCGGGCCAAGCACCGTCACGCGGGCGGAGCTGAACATTCTCACCAGTTGTTCCACGTGCCACCGATGAGCAAAGGCTGCCACGATCATTACGCGCCGCTGGTCTCACGGCCGGCTCATCTGACCGCTGCCGGCGCGCGTTTGTGGCGCACGCTCGACGAGTTGCAGGCCAAGGCCGAGGACGAAGCGCGGCTGTGCAACGAGTTTCCGGCCTGGGCGCAGCAGCTTGGCAGCCCGGTGGGGCGCCGGCGGTTTTTGCAGTTGATGGGGGCGTCGCTCGCGCTGGCGAACTCGGCCGGCTGTTTGCGCCAGCCGGTTGAAAAGATCGTGCCGTATGTCAAGCCGCCAGAGCAGGTTGTGCCGGGCAAGTCGCTCTTCTTCGCGACCGCCATGCCTCAGGACCAAGGGGTGGCGTTGGGCCTACTGGTCGAGAGCCAAATGGGGCGCCCCATCAAGGTCGAAGGCAACGCGGAGCATCCCGCCAGCCTGGGGGCGACCAATGCCGCTGCGCAGGCCGCGGTGTTGGGGCTGTACGATCCTTATCGCTCGCAGGTGGTCACGCGCGATGGTGATGTGTCGACCTGGGACTTGTTTGGCGGGGCGCTGCGCGAGGCGATCAAGCAGCGCGGCGGAGAGCGTGGTCGCGCCATTCGCGTCTTGACCGAGCCGACCACGTCGCCCACCTTCATCGCGCAGATGGAGGAGGCCGCGCGGCAATATCCCGAGATGCGCTGGACGCAGTTTTCGCCGACCGGGAGTGAGGCGGCTTGGGAAGCGAGTCGCTTGGCGCTGGGGGCGGAACATCACGTTTACTATCGCTTCGATCGCGCCAAGACGATCGTGTCGCTGGACTCCGATTTCTTGTGCAGCGGACCCGCTGGCGTGCGCTACGCGCGCGACTTTGCCAGCCTGCGGCGACCGGGTGGAGAGGCGATGTCGCGGCTCTATGCGGTGGAGTCGACGCCAGGCAACACGGGCGCCGCGGCCGATCATCGGCTTTCGCTCGCGCCTAGCCAAATGGAGGCCTTTGTCTTGGCGCTGGCCCAGGCGTTGGAGTTGCCGCTGGGCGACTTACAGACTGTGTCGCTGAGCGAAACGCTGACGCGCTGGATTGCGGCTGCCGCCGCCGATCTCAAGGAGCATCGCGGCGCCTCGCTGGTGGTCGCTGGACCCGAACAATCGGCCGCGGTTCAAGCGCTGGCGCTGGCCATGAACCAGTCGCTGGGCAATTTTGGCAAGACAGTGATTTTGACCGCGCCATTGCATTCGCGCGCCGAGGCGAATCGCGCCACGCTTGCCGAGTTGGTCGACGATCTGCGGCAAGATCGAGTTGGTGTTTTGCTGATTCTGGGTGGCAATCCGGTCTACGACGCGCCGGCCGACTATCAGTTTGCCAAGCACCTTGCGCGAGCGCCCTTTCGCGCGCATTTGAGCCTGTATGAGGATGAGACCTCGGCCGTATGCGAGTGGCACCTGCCGGCGGCGCACTTTCTGGAGTCTTGGGGAGACGCGCGGGCCTTTGACGGCGCCGCGAGCGTGATTCAGCCGCTGATCGCTCCGTTGTACGAGGGGCGCACCGAGTTGGAGACGATCTCCGCGCTGCTGGGACGTCCGGGGCAAAAGAGTTACGAGTTGCTGCGTGCGTATTGGCAGGCGAAACACCCTGATGATTTTGAGACGTACTGGCAGCAGTCGGTCCACGATGGCGTGCTGGCCGATACGGCGTTCGACGCGGCTTCCGCTTCTCTGGCGGATGATTTTGCCGCTAAGCTGGCCGGCCAGTTGCGCCTGCCCGAGGTCGGCGCCGATCGCGGTGGCGAGTTTGAAGTGGTGTTTCGCGCGGACCCGACGATCGGAGATGGTCGCTACGCCACCAATGGCTGGTTACAGGAGTTACCCAAGCCGATGACGCGGCTGACGTGGGACAACGCGTTTTTCATTGCGCCATCGACGGCTCGCGAACTGAACCTTGAAGATGAGGATGTGATCGAGCTGGCGCTTGCGGGCCGCAAGGTCACGGGACCGGTGTTTCGGTTGCCCGGCCAGCCGGCGGGAGTGGTCACGCTGCATCTGGGCTATGGCCGCGAGAACGTGGCCATCCAAGGGGATCAGCGCGGGATCAACGCGTATGCGGTGCGCACTTCGGCGGCGCCGTGGCACGCCAGCGGGGCGACGATCAAGAAGCTAGGCGGCAAGTATCGCTTGGCGGTCACGCAAGGCCATCAACGAATGGCGGGGCGCGAGCTGGTACGGGCCGCCTCGCTCGCAGAATTCCGGGAGCGGCCCGACTTTGCCAAACGGCCGCATGAGATACCAGCTAACGACGATACGCTGATGCCCGACTGGCGCTATGAGGTGTATGCCTGGGGCATGTCTGTCGATCTCAACGCCTGCGTGGGCTGCGGCGGCTGCGTGGTGGCCTGTCAGGCGGAGAACAACATTCCGGTGGTGGGCAAGGAGCAGGTGGCGCGCGAGCGTGAAATGCACTGGTTGCGCATCGACCGCTATTGGGCCGGCGAGGACGAAGACGATCCGTCGGCAACCTACTTTCAGCCGGTGATGTGCATGCACTGCGAACACGCGCCGTGCGAACTGGTTTGCCCGGTCGAGGCAACCACGCACAGCGCCGAGGGGCTGAACGACATGGTCTACAACCGCTGCGTCGGCACGCGCTATTGCGCCAACAATTGCCCCTACAAAGTGCGGCGCTTCAACTTCTTGGAATACAACGACTGGGAGACTCCCGTCTTCAAGCTGTTGCGCAATCCCGACGTCACGGTGCGCAGCCGTGGGGTGATGGAGAAGTGCACCTACTGCGTGCAGCGGATCAACGAAGGCAAGATCGGCGCTGAGTTGGACGGGCGCAAGGTTCGCGACGGCGAAATCAAGACGGCGTGTCAGGCGGCCTGTCCGACCGGAGCCATTGTGTTCGGCGACATCAACGATCGCGACAGCTTAGTGACGCGGCTCAAGGCGTCGCCGCTCAACTATGGGCTATTGACCGAGCTCAACACGCGGCCGCGCACCACGTACCTGGCCGTGGTGAAGAATCCCAACCCCGCGCTCGCGGAAGATAGCGGGCAGGAGGCGCACGCCTGATGGACGAACCGCGCGCCGCCATTGCCGAAGACTCTCGCCCGCCGGTGTTGGAGCCAGGGTACACCTATGGCTCGGTGACCGACAAGATCGCGTCAATCGTGCTCACAGGGCGGCCTCCCACCAGTTGGTATGTGGGCTTGGTGGTGTCGTTCGCGCTGGTAATGATGCTGTTCTACGCGCTTTCGTACCTGTTGGTGCGCGGCGTGGGGATCTGGGGCATCAACATGCCGGTGGCCTGGGGCTTTGCGATCGTCAACTTTGTGTGGTGGATCGGCATCGGCCACGCCGGCACGCTGATCTCGGCGATTTTGCTGCTGCTGCGGCAGGAGTGGCGCACCTCGATCAATCGCTTTGCCGAGGCGATGACGTTGTTCGCGGTCGCCTGCGCGGGATTGTTTCCGTTGTTCCACATGGGGCGGCCGTGGTTCTTTTACTGGCTGTTGCCGTATCCCAACACGATGGACTTGTGGCCGCAGTTCCGCAGCCCGCTCGTGTGGGACGCGTTCGCGGTATCGACTTACGCGTTGGTGTCGCTGCTGTTTTGGTACGTGGGTTTGATTCCCGATCTGGCGACGCTGCGCGACAAGTCGCACAGCGGGATAGGGCGGTTTATCTACGGCGCGTTGGCGATGGGCTGGCGCGGCTCGGCCGCGCATTGGCATCGCTATGAGCTGACCTATCTGCTGCTGGCCGGGTTGGCGACACCGTTGGTGGTGTCGGTGCATACCATCGTGAGTCTCGATTTTGCCGTGGCGCAGGTGCCGGGCTGGCACACCACGATCTTTCCGCCGTACTTTGTGGCCGGGGCGATCTTTTCCGGCTTCGCGATGGTCATCACGCTGGCGGTGCCGCTACGCGCGATGTATGGGCTGCATGACTTTATCACCATTCGCCATCTCGACAACATGGCCAAGGTCATGTTGGCCACTGGATTGATCGTGGGCTACGGCTACGCGATGGAGATCTTCAACAACTGGTACAGCGGCAATCAGTACGAGTGGTTTGTCACCACCAATCGCGCCGAGGGGCCGTACCATGTGATGTTTTGGGGGCTGATGTTTTGCAACATCGCCGCGCCGCAGTTGCTGTGGTTCGAGCGACTTCGCCAGAAGCCGCTGGTGCTGTTCTTGATCGCGCTCGTTGTCAACACGGGCATGTGGCTCGAGCGCTACATCATCGTGGTGACCAGTCTGCACCGCTCGTTCGTGCCGTCGGAGTGGGGCATGTACGCCGGCACGGCCTGGGATTGGGCCACGTTTATCGGCACGCTGGGTTTGTTCTTGGCCCTCATGTTCGTGTTTATTCGCGTGCTGCCAATGATCTCGATCTCGGAGATGCGCACGCTGGTTGAAAAGACGGAGTCTGGAGAGCCAAACGGCCACTAGTCGCCATGCAGTCGATTTACGGACTACTCGCCGAGTTTGACACGCCGGAGCAGGTGGTCGAGGCCGCGCGCCACGTTCACGCGGCGGGCTATCGGCGGATCGATGGCTACTCGCCGCATCCGGTCGAGGGGTTGGCCGAGGCGCTCGACAAACACAATTCACGCTTGCCGCTGATCGTGCTGGTGGGGGGGCTGGTCGGGTGCATCGGGGGTTATTTGTTGCAGTGGTGGTGTCAGACGAATGCTTACCCGCTGAACATTGGCGGCCGTCCGCTGAATAGCTGGCCGGCCTACGTGCCGATCATGTTTGAGCTGACGGTGTTGATTGGCTCGTTCTCGGCGGTATTCGGCATGTTGGGTTTGAACGGTTTGCCGATGCCCTATCACCCGTTATTCAACGTGCCGGCCTTTTCGGCCGCATCGCGCAACAAGTTCTTTCTGTGCGTCGAAGCCCGCGATCCGCTGTTTTCCGCTGCGGGCACGCGGCAATTGCTCGAGCGCCTGGGACCGCAGGCGGTGTACGAGGTGCCGCCGTGATGTTGTCCCTTGGTGACATCTTGCGAGCCGCGCTGACCGTGATGGCGATCATGGCGCTTTCGGGCTGCGTGCAGAAGATGGCCGACCAGCCCCGCTACGAGCCGCTGGAAGCGAGCGACTTCTTCGACGACGGCCGCAGCGAGCGGCCATTGGTCGAGGGGACAATCGCGCGCGGTCAACTGCAATTGGACGATCATTTCTTTCGCGGCCGCGTCAATGGCGAACTGGCGACAACGCTGCCGATGAAGATGTCGCTGGAGTTGCTCCAGCGCGGGCAGCAGCGCTTCAACATCTTTTGCGCGCCGTGCCACGACCGGGCGGGGACCGGCAGCGGAATGATCGTGCGGCGGGGATACGCCAAACCGCCCCATTTCGCCATCGACCGCCTGCGCGAGGCGCCGGTGGGGCACTTCTTCGACGTGATGACCAACGGCTATCGCCAGATGCCGGATTACGCGGCCCAGGTGCCGCCAGCGGATCGTTGGGCGATTGCCGCTTATATCCGCGCCTTGCAATTCAGCCAACATGCCAGCCGCGACGAAGTGCCGGCGGCGGAGCTAACCCGATTAGAGGGGGCTGCGCCATGAAATCCGAAGCGACGCTGCAGGTCGATCTGGAGGTTTTTGGCCGCCGGATGCTGATTGTCGGGGCGGTTGGCGCCGGCTTGTGCGCGCTTGGCTGGTTGTTCAACGCGCCGCAGGTTTACCGTTCTTGGCTGTTCGCGTTTGTGTTCTGGCTCAACATCCCCTTGGGTTTGATGGGGCTGTTGATGTTGCAGCATCTGGTGGGAGGCGCATGGGGCGCGGTGTTGCGCGGCGTGCTGGAAGCCGGGACGCGAACCATTCCGTACATGGCGGCGTTGTTCTTGCCGATCTGCTTTGGCGTCCGGTCGCTTTACGAGTGGACCCAGTGGAACGCCGAGACCTTGGCGCACGAGCCGACTTTGGCTCACAAGATGCAGTATCTCAACATCGAATGGTTCTTGATTCGCGCGGCGCTCTACTTCGCGATTTGGTCGATCTTCGCCATGGCGCTAGTGCGCTGGTCGCAAGTGCAGCAACATGGAGGCAATCCACGCATTACACGTCGGCTCGCCAAGCTCAGCGGCGCGGGCCTGTTGTTTGGGGGGCTGGCGGTGAGCTTCGCCTCGTTCGATTGGGTGATGTCGCTCGAACCGCATTGGTATTCCACGATTTACGGACTGCTGTACGTGACCAGCGAGTTTTTGACCGGAATGGCGTTGGCGATCATCGTCACCGTGTTCTTGGCGCGCTACGAGCCGCTGGGTGGCGTCGTCCGGCCCAATCACTATCAGGATCTAGGCAGCCTTTTGTTCGCGTTCGTCATTTTTTGGGCGTACATGGCCTTTTCGCAGTATCTGATCATTTGGTCCGGTGACATCCTGGAAGAAATACGCTGGTACGAAAAGCGGCTCCACGGCGGCTGGGGCTGGCTGGCGATTGCGCTCGTCCTGTTTCATTTTTTGTTGCCGTTGTTTGCCTTGTTGTCGCGCAATGTGAAACGCGACGCACAGCGACTCGCGCGGGTGGCGCTGGTGATTTTGATCGCGCATGTGCTGAATGTTTATTGGCTGGTGAAACCGGCGTTTGCGCCGAATGGCAGCGGACTGCATTGGCTCGACCTGGCGGCCCTGGCGGCCATTGGCGGGCTTTGGCTGGCCATCTTCGCCTGGCAATTGCGCCGTCAGCCGACGGTGCTGGTGTTTGAAAGATCGTCGTAATCCGAACTCCGACGCGATGTGGCGATCCTGGCTCGCCACGCGGAACTCAAGTATGACTTCGCAATCCTCGCAACCAGATCACGAACCGCGACTGCTGCCGCCCGAGTCGTCGGACATTCAAATCGGCGCGCCCATTGCTATTGGCGTGGTGGTGGCGGCGCTGATCGTGATCGCGCTGGTGGTTTCGGCCTGGATGCTGTTTCCGCGCCCACAGTCTGCGCACAGCCCGCCCTCCCCCTTGGCGTTCTTGGACAATCCCACGCCGGCGCCGCATCTGGAATATGACCCCCCGGCCGATCTGGCGAGTCTGCGGGCACACGAGGAGAAAGTGTTGACGACCTATGGCTGGATCGATCGCAAGGCGGGCGTCTATCGCATCCCAATTGCCGAGGCGATGAAGCTGTTGGCGGCCGGACACGCGGCGCCAGCCACGCCAGCAACCGCGGGCGAGGCGCCAATCAGCGACGCCAAGGCGCCAGCCGACGAGCCAACGCCATGAACCCCAGCGGCACGACAATTCGGCTGGCGCTCGCGCTGGTCTGTGGGCTGGCGGGGGTCGCGCGCGCCGCGGTGCCAAACACGGCGACCTCCGAGAAGTTTCGCGAAGTGCGGATAGAACAGCGGTTGGGACACGCGTTGCCGCTCGACACGGTGTTTACCGATGAAACGGGGCGGCACGTGCGGATGAGCGACTACTTTGGCCAGCGGCCGGTGCTGCTGATGTTCGCGTATTACGAGTGCCCCATGCTGTGCAATGTGGCCTTTCATGGGCTCTTGGAAACGATGCGCAGTTTGGAGTTTTCGCCCGGCAAGGAGTTTGAGGTGGTGATCGTGGGCTTTGATCCGCGCGAGAAACCGCGGCTGGCGGCCGCGAAGCGATTGAATTTTTTGCGCAAGTATCAGCGCCCCGGCGCGGAGCGCGGCATTCACTATCTCACCGGCGAGGCGGAGCCGATTCGGCGAATGACCGAGGCGGCGGGGTTTCAGTACTTCTACGACGAAAAGTCGGGACAGTACGCGCACGCCAGCGGCATCATGATCGCGACGGCGGAAGGCAAGTTGGCGCGCTACTTTTATGGCATTGATTACCCGCCCAAGGACGTGCGCTTGGGCCTGGTCGAGGCATCAAAAGGCGAAATTGGCACGCCGGTCGATCAGATTTTGTTGTTGTGTTTTCATTACGATCCGCTGACGGGCAAATACGGCTTGGCGATCATCACCATCTTGCGTGTGGCGGGGGTGGCGACGGTGGCGGCGATGGTCGGCTTCATCGCGATCTCGCTGCGTCGCGAGCGGCGACTGGCGCGCGCCGGCGCCAAGCGCGCGGGCGCGGTTTGCGGCGGACTGCCTTCCGCGCTGGGGGAGGCGTAAGCGATGGATCAGGATTTCCGGCTTTGGCCGAGACAAGCATCGGAGTTGGCGCCGCGGGTCGACGCGATTTACATCGCGCTGTTGTTGATGGCCCTGGTCATGACGGTGCTGATCTTCTTTTTCGTGATTTATTTCTCGATCAAGTATCGGCGCGGCTCGAAGGCCGACCGCCGATTGTCGCAAGGCTCTTACCTGCCGCTCGAACTGACTTGGTCGATCGTGCCGCTGATCGTCGGGATGGTGTTTTTTGTCTGGGGCGCCAAGACCTATTTCGATCAGGTGATCGCGCCAGCGCGCGCCATCGACGTCTATGTGGTGGCGCGCCAATGGATGTGGAAGCTGCAACACTCCGACGGCACGCGCGAAATCAACGCGCTGCACGTGCCGGCCGGCTACCCGGTGAAGCTGACGATGATCTCCGAAGACGTGATCCACAGCTTTTTCGTGCCCGACTTTCGCACCAAGCAAGATGTGCTGCCGGGGCGCTACACGACCGCCTGGTTTGAGGCGAAGGAACCCGGCGAGTATCACCTGTTCTGCGCCGAGTATTGCGGCACCGATCACTCGCTGATGCGGGGCAAGGTGGTGGTTTTGGAGCCGGCCGATTATCAGGCCTGGCTGCAAGGGGGAACGCCAGAACCCAAGTCGCGCGGCGAAGCGCTGTTTCGTCGCTATCGCTGCTACACCTGCCATTCTGGCGAATCGAAGGTGCGCGCTCCGCTGTTGGAAGGAGTCTTTGGACGCACGGTGGCGCTGGCCGACGGCGGCAGCGCCAAGGTCGACGAGGGTTATGTTCGCGAATCGATCTTGCGCCCCAAGGCCAAGGTGGTGGCTGGCTATGAGCCGATCATGCCGAGCTTCGAGGGGCAACTAAGCGAGGAGGACATTGTGGATCTGATTCAATACATCCAATCGCTGAGCGCGCCCGCGCAAACGCCGTAATTGCCATGACAACGACATCACCCACCACACCCGAGTTGTCGCCCCCGTCGCGCCAGACCTATCTCGACGCCGGATACACGGTTCGCTCTTGGTTGTTGACCAAGGACCACAAGCGAATCGCGATCCTCTATTTGATCTCGATTACGCTGTTCTTCTTCGTGGGGGGCGCGGCGGCGGTGCTGTTTCGCCTCGACTTGATGACGCCCGAGGGGGATCTGGTTCGCTCCGAAACCTACAACAAGCTGTTCACGGTGCATGGCATCGTGATGATCTTCTTCTTTCTGATCCCTTCCATTCCCGCGGTGATGGGCAACTTCATCTTGCCGATGATGATCGGCGCGCCTGACCTGGCGTTTCCCAAGTTGAACCTGCTGTCCTGGTACCTGTTCATGACGGGCGGCATTTTCGCTGTGGCCGCCATCGTGCTTGGCGGCGTTGACACCGGCTGGACGTTCTACACCCCGTATTCCAGCACCTATTCCAACACTAACGTGATGCTGACCGCGGTGGGCGCGTTCATCGCCGGCTTCTCGTCGATTCTGACGGGGCTCAACTTCATCGTCACCACGCACACCATGCGCTGCCCGGGCATGTACTGGTCGCGGTTGCCGCTATTTGTGTGGTCGATGTACGCCACAGCCATCGTGATGGTGCTTGGCACGCCCGTGCTGGCGATGGCGCTGTTGTTGGTGGCGGTTGAGCGCGGTTTTCGGATCGGCATCTTCGATCCGGCGCTGGGAGGCGATCCGATCTTGTTTCAGCACTTGTTTTGGTTCTATTCGCATCCGGCCGTGTACATCATGGTGCTACCCGCGTTTGGAGTGATGAGCGAGTTGGTGCCGGCGTTCAGTCGCAAGCGCATCTTCGGCTACAACTTCATCGCCTATTCGAGCCTGGCGATCGCTGTGCTGGGGTTTTTGGTGTGGGGGCATCATATGTTTGTCAGCGGCCAGTCGGTGTACGCCGGCGCGGTGTTCTCCATGCTCAGTTTCATGATCGCCGTCCCCTCGGCGATCAAGGTGTTCAACTGGACCGCCACGCTTTACAAAGGGCATATCTCGTACGACACGCCCATGCTCTTCGCGCTGGGCTTCATCGGTCTGTTCACGGTGGGCGGACTGACTGGCTTGTTTCTGGCCACACTGGCCGTGAACGTGCATGTACACGACACCTACTTCGTGGTGGCGCACTTTCACTACATCATGGTGGGTGGCGCCGTGATGGCGTACATGGGCGGCCTGCACTACTGGTGGCCCAAGATGACGGGACGGATGTACGCCGAAGGCTGGGCCCGGCTGTCGGCGCTGATTATTTTTCTCGGCTTCAATCTGACGTTCTTCCCGCAGTTCATCCTGGGCTATCAGGGAATGCCGCGGCGGTATCACTTTTATGTGCCGGAGTTTCAGGTGCTCAACGTGATGTCGAGCGCCGGGGCTTCGATTCTCGGCATCGGCTACCTGATTCCGCTTGTTTATTTGCTGTGGTCGCTGCGGTACGGACCGGTGGCGTCGGCCAATCCGTGGGGCGCCACGGGATTGGAATGGCAAACGCCCTCGCCGCCGCCGACCGAGAACTTTTTGGAGACGCCGGTGGTGACCGCCGATCCTTACGACTACCCCTCCGAAACTTACGCCGAGCCCGAACCGGGGGCGTCCAGTCCCGGCCCGCGCGCCGACCTGGCCGGCGTTTGACGAAAGGCAGATAGCGACCGATGTCCGTCTCGCAAAGCCGACCCTCAACGCTGGCCCATCACTTCTCGTCGCTTGAACAACAATTCAACACGGCGCGGGTGGGGATGTGGGTGTTTTTGCTGACCGAGATCATGTTTTTCGGCGGCGCCTTCCTGGCATATATCGTGTACCGCGCGGCGTATCCCGCCGCCTTCTCCGCGGCCAGCACACACATGAACTTCGTGATGGGCACCATCAACACCCTAGTGTTGTTGTGCTCCAGTCTGACCATGGCCATGGCGGTCTGGGCCGCGCACACCGACCAGCGCGACCGCGTGGGCAAGTTTTTGTGGGCAACGATGGGGCTGGGCCTGGTGTTCATCCTCATCAAGGGATACGAGTGGCGCGAGCATTATTTGCACGGGTTGGTGCCGTATTGGAATTTTCCAAACGGGAAAGAGCGTTTCAGCGAGCTGTATCCAGAGATTGAGCTGTTTTTCTCGCTGTACTTCGCGATGACGGGGTTGCACGCGCTGCACATGATCATTGGGATCGGCGTGCTGGGCGTGCTCACCCATTGGGCGCGGCAGCGTCGGCTGGGCGCTGATTGGTCTTCTCCCCCCGAGGTCGCCGGTTTGTACTGGCACTTTGTGGACATTATTTGGATCTTCTTGTACCCCCTCTTTTATTTGATCCACGCATGAGCACACACGTCACGCACAGCGAGAGCGAAGCGACGGGGTCACCCGCGCTCTACGTTACAGTCTTCATCGCGCTGGTCGTGTTGACCATTGGCACCGCGGTCTGCTCGCGACTGGGTCTCGGGCGCTGGGAGGTGCTGGTGGCGCTGGCGTTCGCGATCACCAAGGCGGCGCTGGTCACGCTGTTCTTCATGCATTTATTGCAGATGGCGCGCTTGAATTGGGTGATCGTCGCCGCCGGGCTGCTATGGTTGTCGATCGCCATCACACTGACCATGGCCGACTACCTGACGCGCAGTTGGTATTCGATCAACACCAACCCCAGCACCGCGGTGCAAACGCTGCAGGAAGTTGAGGGCCATGCCTCGGGGTCCAAGGCGCCGACGGGCGAAAGCGCTCCCGCGCGCTAGAGAAGGGGCTGTGATCGCGCGGCAGCGCTTCAAAAAAGCGCTTGCAGTCGGCTAGCGCGGCTGGCATGCTCACAGGATCTCGCGTTTCTGGCCCTGCGCCATTCGGTTCATTTCACGCTTTGGCTACATGAGCGTTCTTTCGCCAAACGATTCCGCGCACGCGGCCGATCAGGCCGAGAAGGGCGCCGCGCCGGACTTTGTCGCGCCACATCCTGGTTCGCCCGACATGCCGCGCTGGACGACTGGCGAACTGATCGAGGCGCCTCGGTTTTCGTGGCGCAATTGGGCCGCGCTTATCGGTCCCGGCTTGGTCATGGGGGGCTCGGCGATCGGTGGCGGCGAATGGCTCAAAGGGCCCGAAGTGACCGCGCGCTACGGCGGCGGTCTCTTATGGCTGGCCTCGCTCAGCATCCTGGGGCAGGTGTTCTACAACCTGGAGATCAGCCGCTATACGCTGTACACCGGCGAACCAATCTTCACGGGCAAGTTTCGCACCTTGCCGGGCCCGCGATTCTGGCTGTTCGCCTATCTGATTCTCGATTTTGGCGCGGTTTTTCCTTACCTGGCGTCGAACGCGGCCACTCCTTTGGCCGCGGTGATCTTGGGCCGGATGCCGAATCCGGAGTTGTATCCGAGCGATAAGACTTGGTTGGTCGCATTGGCTTACGTCGTTTTTGTGGGGGGCCTCGTGCCGTTGTTCTTCGGCGGCAAGGTTTACAACTCCCTCAAAGTGCTGATGTCGTTCAAGATTGTGGTGGTGTTGGGATTTTTGAGCGTTGTGGCGCTGTTGTATTCCAGCGCCGCCACGTGGCGCGAGATCAGCTTGGGATTTGTGCAATTCGGCTCGCTGCCGGTGCGGCAGGCGGAGGATCAGAATGGCAATGGCCGGCTGGACGCGGGGGAAGATTGGGACCGCGATGGCCACTTGGACGTGGTCGAGCCGATTCTCCCTCCATCGATCGACACCAATGGCGACGGCGTCGCCGACGCCTGGGCCGACGTGAATGGCGACGGGAAACCCGACAAGTTTCGCGATCTCGACGGCGACGGATTTCGCGATGGCGACGGGGTGAAGAACATTTTCGTTTCGCTGCTCAGCGGCCAGGGAATGCCAAACATTGACCTTTCGCTGATCGTGGCGATTGGCGCCATGGTGGCCATTGCCGGTTCTGGCGGTTTGTCGAACACGCCGGTGAGCAACTACACGCGCGATCAGGGGTGGGGCATGGGGTGGCACGTAGGCGCCATACCAAGCGCCTTTGGCGGGCATAGTATTGCCCTGTCGCATGTCGGCTGCGTGTTCGACCCGCAACCAGAAACGCTGCCGCGTTGGCGGCGCTGGCAATGGCATGTGCTGCGCGATCAATTGGTGGTGTGGATGCCCGCCTGTTTTATTGGACTGGCGCTGCCGAGCATGTTGTCGGTCGAATTCTTGCGGCGCGGGACGGAGGCCGCGGAATGGACGGCGGCGGGCATGACGGCCGACGCTGTCTGGCAGCGCGTGGCGGATTCGGCCCTTGGCGGCTGGGCGGGCTTTTTCTGGTTCATGACTTTGTTCTGCGGCTTCTTGGTGTTGGGGCTTGGCGTGGTCTCCAGCGCCGATGGTTTGATCCGTCGCTGGGTCGACGTCTTTTGGACGTCCAGCCCCCGCATGCGGGCCATCGATCCGTACAAGATTCGCAATGTTTACTTTGGCGTGTTGGCGGCGTTTGCCGTATTTGGCGTGGTCATGCTGGCGGTGGGAAAGCCCAAGCAGTTGGTTAACTACGCCACGCTCATCATGAATTTCGCGTTGGGTTTCAGTTGCTGGCACACGGTGGTTATCAACAACGTGCTCCTGCCTAAGCCGCTGCGGCCTGGCTGGTTCGCCATGCTGGGGCTGATTTTGGCGGGGCTCTTTTTCACGGTGATGGCCACCGTTGCGACGTTCGCCGCGTTCGACTGGATTTAGCGGTATTGTGGGCCGCGCGATTGGGGTCGTCGCGGCGACCATTTGTGAACTAAGCTTGCGGTGGCCGCAAAACGTCTGGGGCAATTCTTCCGGTGACGCCGCAATGGACCGACTTGAAATCAAGCGCATGCAGGTGCTGCACGCGCTGGAGCAGACCGATGGCGTGCTCGAACCGCTTGAAGTTCAACATGTGATGACCGCTGCGCCCACCACCGTGAACGAACAGACCAGCGCGTTGGAGTTGGTGAGATTGCTGCAAAAACACGGCTTTCGCCATCTGCTCGTCACCGACGACGCCGACCGACTGGCGGGCGTATTGAGCGACCGCGACGTGATTCGCTGCTTCGGTCCGTCGCGCTATCCCGACGAACATCGCCTGGCCGAAATCTGCGCTCGCGACATCATGAGCCGCGACGTAATCACCGTGCGGCCCGAAACTCGACTGGAAGTAGCCGTCGACACCGTCGTGACGCAGGGAATTAGTTGTTTGCCGGTCGTGACAGCCGGCCGGGTTCTCGGCATCTTGACGAACACCGATCTGCATTTGCTGCTTCAGGCCTTGCTCAAGTCCGACCTGGCCGGGCGCGCGGCACAACCGGCAGATCGATCGCAATTGGCCCATCGCGGTTGATTCTGGCCACTGCCAACCATGCGGGGCGTGCGCTTGATAACGCTGCGCGCTGACGCGCGGCGCATGTCGATTTTCGCGAGCCGTTGCGAAATGCCGCCGCGCTAAATTTCGTGCGGCCCCGAGCGAACGGGCGGTCGATAGGCTTTCATGTCGCCAATCTTCAGACCGACGGCATGCAGGAGTCTCCTACGATGGCCAAAGAGATTTTTCGGGTCGTGACGCGGGGGACCGACGGCAAGCTGCGGGTACGCGACTATCCGAAGGCCGACGCCATTCAGCGGCTACACACGCAAATCGGCATCGACGATTGCAGCACCGACCTGGAGTTGCGCGGCCAGCCCGTCTTCAAAGGGCTGATCGGCCCCATGCCCGAGGGCGCGAATGTCGTGCGCTACGAGTCGCCCGAGGTGTTCGAGACGCTCACCAAGGAATGGGTCGCGTCCAAGGGATCGCGACGCAATCGCGCGCGGCAGAGCGAGCTGGAATCGTCGGAAATCTAAGGCGCCGCCGTTCCGCTTTGATTGAGTTCGGCGACGGCCAAGATCGACTCCGTTAACGCCACAGCGCACCGGTGGCCGGGCGCGTAGCGATTGTGCCGGCCGGGCGCCAATCGGCGTCGTTGGCCACCGCCCCTGGCCACTGGCTCAGAGGCGATGCGCCGCCAATCGGCGACGACGGCGCCGCCTGGTGGCTGGCCATCGTGGGTTGCTTGGCCGCCTGGCTGCTGACCGCCACGCGGGTGACCAGTGTTTGTCCGGCGCCCTGTTGCACGAGCGCGGTCGTCTGCGGGGCCAGTGGTTGGGCCACTAGTTCTCGCCGCGTCACCGGCACCTGCACTACCTCGGTGCGAGTTTGCCAGCGCGTCACGGGGACCATCCGCTGCGCCTGGTAGGGCTGCGAGAATGGATTCCAGCGACCGACCCAATAGGTTTCCGCGCGGTATTCCGTGACCGGCACAGAATAAACGCGGATCGTGTTTTGATATTCAGTGCGCAGTTGCTCAGCGTAAGCAATTTGGCTGGCCGGTTGCTGGGCGGCCATGACCGCGGGTTGCCCCACGTTGACGCGCGTCTCGCGGTAGGTGACGCCCCCCTCTTCAAAGTAGCGCACATCCTCTCCGCGCGCCGTGGCGACGACTAGCGTCACCGCGCCGGCAAGCAAGATTCTCGAATTGGATCGCCAACGGTTCAATGCGCCCGGTCCCTGGGTGAATGCAATGGCCGCTATTGAGAATAACCCGCCTCTTTTATCGGCGCGCGCGATGGGCTGGCATGATTCGGCAAAATTTGCGGGCCAGACTGCTTGCAAAGCTGGGCAATCCCCGGAAACTTGATAACGTGTGGCACACGACACGTAATTCTGTAGTGCGAATATGATCAGCGACGAACTGTTGGAGATCCTCCGCTGCCCCGAGTCACGGCAGCCGCTCAAAATCGCCCCTGTGGAATTGATTGCCCAGATCAACGCGGTGATTGCGGCGGGGCGCGCCAAGAATCGCGCCGGCGAGACGGTCGCGGAAGTCTTGGAGGGCGCTCTGGTGCGCGAGGATGGAACGCTGGCGTACCCGGTGCGCGACGCCATCCCGGTGATGCTGATCGACGAGGCGATTCCGCTAGACGCCATTCGCCAGGGGTGAAACGATGGCCAAGACGATCTTCAAGCGAATTATCGATCGTGAGTTGCCGGCCGAAATCGTCTACGAAGATGATCGCTGCCTGGCTTTCCGCGATATTCAACCTGCCGCGCCGACACATGTGCTGGTGATTCCCAAGCAAGAAATTGCCTCGGTCGCCGATTTGACGGCCGCCGACGAGGAGTTGGTCGGCCATCTCTTTCTGGTGATGCGCGATTTAGCGGCGAAGTTGGGGATGGACGGCGGCTATCGCATCGCCGTGAACTGCGGCCCGGACGCCGGCCAATCGGTGGATCATCTGCATTTTCACCTGCTTGGTGGTCGACAGATGTCGTGGCCGCCCGGCTGATTCGACGGTCCTCCGCCGGCAACGCGCTAATTTCAGGATCGCTAGCGCCAGCGACTGGGCAACCATTGCTTGAAGCGGTCGAACAGCCCGTCGTGCTCTTCGGCTGGCGGTTTGGGTAGATCAGCCGGCAACGCCGCCTGGCGGTCTGGCGGCCGCTGCGCCACCGGGGTTTCGGTGAGCGGCACGTGCGCGGTCAAAAACTGCGGCCAGTAACTATCGAGCATGTGCAAGCAATCGCCGACCTGGCCAGCGCTCAGTTTGTATTGCGCGGAGGTGTAGAGCTTAATCAGCTCCAGGCGTTCGTCTTCGCTGAATTTGAGCGGGAAGAGCTGTGCGTCGTCGATCCAGACGACGCCCGCGCCCAACAACTCGAAGCGAAGCTTCAGGTCGTTGATCGCTTCCAGCGGCAAGTTGTCGAACGGTACCAGGTATTGCTTCCAATCGCTGGAAAGGGCCACGCCCGACCGGCCATCGCCGATCATGGCGTAGCGATAGAAGGGCTGGCCACGATGCGAACCTTCAACGGCGATGCGAACCGGGGCGGCCTTGTCGCCGCGAGATCGCAACCACACCGCCACCTCGATGCGGCCAGTGACGGGAGGCGCGGAGGCATGGCTGACGACCACCGCGGGTCGGCCTGTGCTGGTGATGCGCAACGAGTTTTCTCCCGCGTGCTTCTCGTCGTGATCCAGTTGGATATCGACGCCGTCGCCCGAGCCGATCAGCCAACTGGCGATGGCGCCGTCGGTCGCGGGGGGCGATTCGAAGTCTCCGTTTTCCAGCGTTTCGAGGGGTGGCAGACTCTGTAGGGCAATGGCGCGCGCCTGAAAATCGGAGATGCGGCTGGCTAGTTCGACGGCGGCCGTCTCCGGCAGATCGACTTTGGCCGACGTAATCGCCGCTGTCGCCGTCGCCAGCTCAACCGCCAGCAGATCGTACGGACGCAATTCCACTTGCCATTGGCTGCCGCTCTTGCCGGGCGACAAGGGCGCGATGCGGCGGCGTCCCGTCAATTCAGTCAATGGCGTCTGCGGCGCGACCGACAGATCGAGCTGCAACTGCACTGGCCACGGCGAGTCGTTGACCAGCATCCACTGCGTGGCGCCGTTGTGCGAAGCGGCGCGAATGGCGACCGGTTGCGAGTCGATGTCCAGCGACTGAAACGAGACGGCCGGCAGCCGACGATAAGCGCGGAAAACGTCGACCAGTTCATCTTCTTGGCCGAGCGGCAACATCCAGCCGCCATCGAACAGCGCTTGCGCGTTGAGCGTGGCCAGCGCGTGCGCGAAGCGCTGTCGATTTCTTTCGCCCGACGGCGAAAGCTGAGCCACCAGCGTCAGGTGCGAGTTGCGAAACGGGCTTTGCTCGTCGAACGAGGGAATCGCGACTCGATAAGGCTCGTGATACAACAAGCACGCGGGGACGGCGGCGTCGCGCAGGCGGCGATCGAGTTCGGTCGCGTCGTTAATTTTCAGATCCAACAAGCGTGAGTCGAGCGGACCGGGCGCGCTTAGTTGCTGCGGACGCAAGAGCACCGTGCTGGTGAGCAGCTTTTCCAGTTCGGGCGCGATGCCGGCTTCGACGAGCGCGTCGTCCAAGGGCCGGGGAGGCAAGGAGGGACGCAGCGCGCTAAGCAGATCGGGGCCATTGAACATCTCGGCGCCGCACAGATAGAGCCGCGCGCCGGGCCGAGACTGCGTGACGCGTGCTTCGATGCGTTGATAGAACTCCGTCATTCGCCGAGCGCGCCAATCGGACCATGCCTTGCGCTGCGGTCCGAGCAGCGCCTGGGCGCGCAGGGCAAAACGCCTTGGTCCGTCACCGGCGATCTGGACGCCAGTGTCGTGCTCGAACGCCGCGATGGTGCGATCGTCGAATCCCCAGGCCAGACCCGGAAGCTGCGCATAGCCGTAGCCCGACAGTTGCAGCGCCACGCCGGTCAACGAGGAATGCTCTCCGTAGCGCGCCAGCAACTCGTCGATGATGGCCAGCATGGCGTCTTGCACGCGCGGATCGAGCGTGTTGTAGTACGGCGCGCGCCCTTGATCGGCAGCGTAGCGTTCGAGCCAAGTGTGGCCGTCGCGGCCCACCCATTCGAGGCCGGCGGCCGCATCCCCCCCTTGCCGCTTGAGTTCTTCCAGCGAGGCCAACGGCGCGGCGAAGCTGATCGCGGGAATCAATTGCAGCTTTTCACGATCGAACATGCGCAGCAGCAGTTCAAGCACATCCTTCTGCAGGGGGTCTTGCGCCGTGGAGAAGAGCGCGCCGTTGTCGAAGCGCGGCGTGCTGGGCGCGCGTACGCTGGGGTAGAGCGTTGCCCCGTCGGCCAGCACTGAGAGCGTCAGCCCGTTGTAACCCACATGCTTGAGGTACTCGATGAGCCGCGAACTTCCCAGGTAGAAGGTGCTCCAATCGGTCAAGCTGCGGCCGCTGCCGGCGTCATAGGCCTCCGGCGCGGAGAAGTTGGCGGCAAACAGGGGGCGATCGTAATAGGCCGCGATCAGTCGCGCGCCGTCACCGCCATCCGACGGAAAGCGCGCCGGCAGCGTGCCGTCGTGCGCCAGCACGCGAATCTTTCCAAACACGGCCTGCGAGCGCGCGTCGAGATTCGAAATGAGCAACAGCGGCGTGCGCGTCCGTGGCCAGAAGATCACGCGATGACGCAAGAGCTTGGGCTCGGTGGCGGCTGCCTCGTCGGGTACGTAAAAGCCCGAGTCGACCCCTTGCGTCGCGGCCTCGCCCGTGGGACCGGGTTCCACCAGGCTGATTCCGACGGTCTGGGGGACATCGCTGGGATACTCAATTTCGACGACATGCGGCGCGCCCACGCGTTGCACGCTGAGCGGATACGCTTCCCAACTTGGCGTCAACGATGAGCCGCCCGGACCCAGTTGCACCATCGCGCCCAGCGCGTGTTGCCACGGATCGGCGTCGCCAGTGCCAAAGGAGCCCTTTCGCATGCCGGGCAGCGTTGGCAGATTGCCCAAGCGGTCCCACCAATGGGGTTTGGCGGGATCGATTTCGAGCACCAGGTCGAGTGGCCGGCGACCATCGGCCGAGTTGAGTCGGGGTTGTTTGGCCAAAACAACGATCTGCGCTCGTCGCGTTGCTAACGGCTTGAGGCCAAGGGCTAGCGGTCCCCGGCGTGGAATCAATTCCAGTTCCAAGTTGTAAACGCCTTCCGCCGTGGGCAGTTTCATGGCGACGGAAAAGTCCGCGGAGTCGGCAAGCGGCTCGGCCGGTTCCTCCGACCAGACCGCGCGTCCGGTGTTGGCGTCGCGCAGTTGCGCGCGGCAGCGCAGTGGGCCGTTGTCGCCAATCAAAAGCGGTGTGACTCGGCACTTGAGCGTTTCGGCCGGAGCATAAATGAGCGAGTCACGATCGAAACCTAGATGCAGTTTGTCCCCCGGCGCGCGGCGAATAACAAGTTGGTTGCCGCGCTCGTCCAGTTCGCGGGTGTACGGTTCGTTGACGAGCGTTTGCAACGGCGCTTCGATCACGACCTGCGGCTTGCCCGCCACGTCGGATTGAATTTCGATCTTCAACGACTCGTTGAGCTCCGCGGTCACATCGAGATCGACGCCGTCGTTGGCGCGTGGCGAGCGCGCGACAAACACCACGCGATTGCCGTCGATCCACATGGAGCCGGGCTCGTCGGCCGCAGTGCCAAGCGGCGCAATGTTGGCGACCAGGCCGTTGACGGGCGTGATGGTCCCTTGCCAGCGCGTGGCCGCGCCTCCGCCCCAGACGATGCGCAGCCGGATGGGCTTGGTTTCGGCGGCGCTTGCGCGCGGTTGCGCGCAGCAGAGTCCCAGCGCGCAATAGCAGGCCATTGCGACGAGTCGCCAGCGCGATGACTTCGGACCTCCATGTCCGATCATCGTTTATCCTGTGCTAACTTCGCCCGAGATAATGAGATAGCAGGGGGCGGATTATAGTGACGAGGGTCAGTGGCCTCTAGGCGGGAATTCGGGCGCAGGGGTCAGTCGTCGCAGCTTTTCCAAAGCGCCTAGCCGCGCGGCGCGGCGCCTAAAGTGCGGTAAATGCGCGCCCTGGAGGGACTAAACCGCGCCCTCAATCAATAGAGGGTCGAGCGTCGTCAAAGGGTCGGAGCGGTCCTTTTCGATCGCCAGCTCGAGTTCATCGAGCGCTTCGCCAAGCTGCGCGGTGATGTGGGGCAACCGCACGGCGACTTCGTTGACTTCCCAGCGATCGTCGGGCTTGGCGTAAAGCTCAGCCGCGGCGCTCGCATCCGTCGCTGGCGCAACTTGGCGCGAATTGCGAATCAGATACCAGCCCTGCGTGCGCAGCGCCGTCGCGCCCCGATGATTGCAGAGCAGCGCGCGATCTCGATGCGATCGCGCAGGCCCTTCCACGAGGTTCAAGAGGCTGGCGCCGGCGCCGGCGCCAAGCGAGGTTGGCGCCATTTCGTAACAAGCCAGAACCGTGGCGGCGATGTCGGCAGGCTGCGCAAGCGCTTGCGAGCGTCCGGCCTCGATCGTGGCTGGGCAATGCATCAGACAGGGGACCTGAGTTAATTGCGAGTAGAGCTGAAAATCGGCGAAGCCGAGTTGCCCGTGACCGCCGAGCGGAAAACCGCGCGCTCCCCAAAGCAAGAGCAAGGTGCGATCGGCAAACGGCGCCTCGCGCAGCGCTTCGTTTAGCGCCGCGAGACAGGTGTCGAACACGCTGACTTGCGCCGCGTAGGCCAAACGGGTTAACAATAGCTCATCGGGGTCATCGTTCGCCGTGGCGCATGCGGGCGATGGCGTCGTGAGCTCATACAGCCGCGACACCAGTTCTGGCGGCAGATCCTCGTCGGCCAGATAGCGCTCGCGAATGGCCGCCGGGGCGTCCCAGCGTCCTGCTAGTCCGCCCGCGTGAATCCATTGCACAAAGGGTTCGCGCAGGCCGCGAAGCTGTTCCACGGCCTGGGCAAAAAAGCGCGCAAGCTGCGTCTCGTGCCACTGATCGACGATCGAATCAGCGGCCGACGGCGACGTCTGCGCCACCTCGCGAAAATCGTGCGCCAGCGGATGCTCGACAACCTCCACCACGTCAGAAATCAAGCTCGTGTTCACCCCGGCCTCGGCCAGCCGCGCCGGTAGCGACACGAATTTGACTTGAGCGCGCGCGTGCGCGCCGGTCCAGAGCGATCGGCAAACGTCGCTCAAATGGGGTGAATCGACCAGCGCCTGATGGAACACAAATCCTTCGCCGGCGAGACGGTTGAGGTGTGGCGTGTCGATCCAGGAGTTGCCATAGGGGCCCAGCATTCCGGATTGCAACCCATCGACGACCAGGCAGACCACATTCATTTCGAAACTGCTTTTCGCGCTTGGCGTTCAGAACGAATTCATCAGGTGTGCCGATTGTAACGGCGCGGGCCGAAGGCGAAAGCGAGCGGCGACTGTCGCTGCCAGTCGTCGAGGGCGCGCGCGACCGGAAATAAGCCATGCTTGCCAAGTACTTGCGTCATTTGAGCCGAGCGCGGCCGAGAGCCAAATGCAACTGCAAATCCTGACCAGCGTCAATGAGTTGCGCGAGCATGCCGCAGCCTGGGACCGCCTTTGGCGGCGGAGTCTCGCGACCACCCCCACTTGTCAGTCGGAACCCTTGGCGGTTTGGATTGAATCGTTCGCGCCGACCGCGGCGCTGGCCCTGTTGGTCGTGCGAGATGGTGACCAATGGCTGGCGACGTTGCCGCTGGTTGAGCACACCCGACTGCCGGGCGTCTCGATCGGGCGGCTGCCCAACAACGAGTGGGCTTTGTGCGGCGATCTGGCGATTGAACCGCAGTGCGACGTCGCCGTCGTCTGTCGCGAGTTGGCCAGCGGCATGCGCCGGCTGGGCTGGCCGTTGGCCAAATTCGATGGGATACGCGCCGCGCGAGCCGATTGGCAAGCGCTGCTACAAGCGATCAAGCTTGAAGGGCTTCCGACCTGTTATCACGATCTGTGGGAAGTGGGCGAGATTGCGATCGCGCACGACTGGCAACGCTATCTGGAGTCGCGCTCGCGCAATTTGCGGCGACAGATCAAACGCTCCAACGAACGACTGCAATCGGCGGGCGAGGCCGAACTCAAGATTTACTCTCAACCCCTTCCGCACGAACTGGAATCGCTGCTGCGGCGCGGCTTCGAGGTGGAGCAGCGCAGTTGGAAATCGGATCGCGGCAGCGCCGTACTGCAATTGCCCGATGTGTTCGATTTCTATTGCCGGCAGGCCCGCGCCTTGGCGGCGACGGGAAGCCTGGAACTGGTCTACCTGGATTTGCAGGGACGGTCGATCGCCTTTGAATACGGATTGAAGGCAAAGGGGGTCTACTTCAGCCCCAAGGTGGGCTACGACGAGGAGTTCGCCGATTTCAGTCCCGGGCAGCAGCTTCGCGCGCGGCTCTATCAGCAGTTCCAGGATGATCCGGCGCGCAGCGCCGTCGACTTTCATGGACCCCTCGCCGAGGCGACCGCCAAATGGGCGACAGGCGCTTACCGAGTTGGGCGCCTGCTGGTTGGCCTGAATCAAAGTTCGGGCCGGGCGCTGGTGGAGGGGTATCGCTGGTCGCGGTGCGGCTATCAGTTCATGAAGCAGCGACTTCGTCGCCAGCAGCAATTCGCCGTTCGACCTTTGGAAGGCGAGCCAGCGGCGCCGGTCGTTTCATCGCCTGAACTAGAGAGCGTGGGAAGCGCTTAACACCGAGGATGCAGGACCAAGGAAGCAAGATGCCCAAGACCGTGCTCAATGTGTCGCAGAACTACTTTGTTCGCGGCGGGTCGGATCGCTATTTTTTCGTGCTCGGCGAGTTATTGGAGCGGCATGGCCAGCGCGTGATTCCGTTCAGCTCGCAACAGGCGCGGAACGAGCCCACCCCCTGGTCGCGATATTTTCCACCGGGCGTCGATTTCGATTCGCCCGGACCGCTCGATCTGGCCCGTTACATCTATTCGCGTTCGGCGGCGCGCTGTCTGCGCCGCTTGCTGACGGACGAGCCGATCGATCTGGCGCACTTGCATATTTACTACGGTCAATTGACCGGCGCGATACTGCCGGTGCTGCGCGAGGCCGGCATCCCCGTCGTGCAGACGGTTCACGATTTCAAACTGGTGTGCCCTGTCTATTCGCTGATGTCGCACGGCGCCATTTGCGAGGCGTGTCAGGGGCATCGCTTTTGGCAGGCGACGGCGCGGCGCTGCAATCGCGGCTCGGTGGCGCGCTCGGCCTTGAGCACGGTGGAGAGTTATGTCTCCCGCTGGTTGGGCAATGTGGACGCCGTCGATCATTTCATCTCGGTGAGCGAGTTTCAGCGGCACAAGTTGATTGAGCTGGGCGTGCCCGGCGAAAAGATCACCACCATCCACAACTTTGGCGATACCGCCAGCATTCGGCCCGAGACCAAGCCCGGCGACTATCTGCTGTACTTTGGCCGGATCGAGCGATTGAAGGGGGTACTCACATTGGTCGACGCGGCCAAACTCGTGCCGCATGTGCGCGTGCTATTGGTGGGCCGCGGCGAGGCAACCGCTGAGATCGAGCGCCGCATTGCCGATGAGCAAATCACTAATGTCGAGTTGCTTGGTTTTCAATCGGGCGCGGCGCTCGAAGAACTGATCCGGGGGAGCATCGCGACCATCGTCCCCTCCGAGGGGTACGACAACTGCCCGATGGCGATCCTCGAATCGTATTCCTATGCGCGGCCGGTCATCGGTGCGCGGATTGGCGGCATTCCGGAGTTGATCGACCACGAAGTCGATGGATTTGTCTTCGCGCCCGGAGACGCCGAAACCTTGGCGCGACACTTGGACTGGTTCAACGCGCATCGAGCCGAGGCGGTCGAGATGGGATTGTGCGGCCGCCGCCGCGTGGAGCGCGACTTCAACGCCGAGACCCACTTCGCTCAACTGCGAGATGTCTATGCCAAGGTGGGCGTGAAGCTGCCACCCCCGGCGCCAACGTCAGCGCCACTAGTGCTTGACCTGCCAATCTCCGAGCCGCTGAGTGTCGCGACATGAATAGCAGTCTTCCGATGGATGCCATTCGGCACGGTGCGCAAGAGGTCGGCGAGCAGGCAGGTCGCGCCGCAGTCGAACCTGCCCGGGCGCGGCCTGCCATCGCGATTCTCGGCACGCGCGGTATTCCGGCCCAGCATGGCGGCTTCGAAACCTTTGCCGAGCGGCTGGCTCTCTACCTCGCCGCTCGCGATTGGGACGTGACCGTGTATTGCCAAACCGCCGGCAGTGGCCGCCGCCACGAGGCCGAGTGGAACGGGGTGCGGTTGGTGCAGATCCCCGAGCCGCGCGCCGGCGCGCGGGGCACCATGGTGTTCGATTGGAAGTCGACGCTCGACGCCGCCCGTCGCGACACCCTCATGCTGACGCTGGGCTATAACACGGCGGCGTTTTGTGTTTGGTATCGGCTGCGCGGCCGGACCAACCTGATCAACATGGATGGCCTGGAGTGGCAACGCGCCAAGTGGCGGCTGCCGGCCAAGACCTGGCTCTATCTCAACGAGCGGCTCGGCTGCTGGCTGGGCAACCATCTGATCGCGGACCATCCGGAGATCGCCAAGCACTTGGAGACGCGCGTCAGCGAACGCAAGATAACCACAATTCCCTACGGCGCCGATGCGGTGCTCGACGCCGACGAGGCGATGCTGGAGCGATACTCCTTGGAGCCGCGCAGCTACGCGCTTGTGGTGGCCCGGCCAGAACCGGAAAACTCGATTCTGGAGATCGTTTCCGCATTTTCAGCTCGGCCGCGCGGCAAGCAACTGGTGGTGCTTGGCAAGTACGAGCCAGAGCGAAATCCGTACCACGCCGCGGTGCTACAGGCGGCTAGCGCCGAAGTGCTTTTCCCTGGCGCCATCTACGATCAGGCGGTGGTCGCCGCGCTGCGCTTCTTCGCGCAGCTTTACGTGCATGGGCACACGGTGGGCGGGACCAATCCGGCGCTGGTCGAAGCGCTAGGCGCCGGTTGCGCGGTGTTGGCGCACGACAATCGATTCAATCGCTGGGTGGCTGGGTCAGAGAACGCCTACTTCGCCAGCCAAGCGCAGTGCGAGACAGCGTTCGACGCGCTGCTGGAAGACGACCTGCGGTTGGCAATTATGCGCTCGACGAGTCGGCAGCGCCATGCGGCGCGTTTCGCCTGGGATACGGTGCTCGCCGCGTACGAAGACTTGTTGCTCGAATACGTCCCCGTGGCGCGCTGAGAAACGCCGCTCGAAACGGGACGCTACTCGGGCCGCGGCTGCCCTATCCATTCGGCCAGGGTGGCGGGTTCTTCCGGCTCATCGGACCGAAACAGATTCGACAGTCCAAAGCCGCTCTTTTTCTTGGCTACCGGGCGGGCGGTCGCCACGCGCTGTTTTGGCTTGGACGAGCCCCAGTTCATGCTGCGGCGGGCCCGGTCCCACATCGATTTGGCGCCAGAGTTCATCCGCTCCCACATGTTGGGGCCTTGATCTTCGTCGTCGCTCAGTTTCCATGAAGGTCGCGCCTCTTCGGGCTCGTCTTTGGAGAAGAGCGACCAGCCTTCTGCGCGAACCGATGCCGTCGAAAAGGCGCAAAACGCGGCCATCGCCCAGATGATCCAGTGGCGGCGGTTCATGGTTCGGCTCCTATGGCGCTTGCCGGGGTGCGCGAGCGGCGCAGGGCCACTCGGTAAGGGGGCGGGACTATGCCAAAACCGTGGCGCCGCGCCTAGTGCGATCGGCGCTTGCTCAAGGCGCAGGCGGCCGAAGCTAGCATTGTGCGCGCGGCCTGTTTTCCGTAGCATGGCCAATCGACGTAGTTTCGCTTCCCTTCGAGATTTGTGGATGCTTTCGCAGCGACTTGGCTTCATTGGCGCCGGACGGATGGCGACCGCGCTGGCGCAAGGCTTCTTGCGCGCCGGGTTAACGTCAGCCGACCACGTGCTGGCAAGCGACGCCTCGCCCGAAGCGGCCGAGCACTTTGCCCGCGCCACCGGCTGCCGCTGCGATCGCTCGAACGCCGATGTGGCGGAGAGCGCGGAGATTGTGTTTCTGGCGGTGAAGCCGCAGATCATGCAGCCCGTGCTGGCTGAATTGGCGGGCCGGCTGACGGCGCGTCACCTAGTGGTTTCGATCGCCGCCGGCGTGCGGTTGGCCACCATGGCCGACGCGCTGCGCACGCGCGGCCACGAGCCGCGACTGGTGCGCGTGATGCCAAACACGCCGTGTCTGGTGGGCGAGAGCGCCACTGGTTTTTGTTTGGGTCCGGGAGCGACCGCCGCGGATGGCGAGGTTGTAGCGCAGTTATTGAATTCGGTGGGGCGCGCCTACCGACTCGACGAGTCCCTGCTGGACGCCGTGACCGGTTTGTCTGGTTCGGGTCCGGCGTTTGTGTATGTGATGATCGAGGCGCTCAGCGATGGCGGCGTGCGGATGGGCTTGCCGCGCGACGTGGCCACGGCGCTGGCCGCGCAGACCGTCAAAGGGGCGGCCGAGATGGTGCTGGCCACCAATCAGCATCCTGGCGTGCTCAAGGACCAGGTGACCAGCCCCGGCGGCACCACGATCGCCGGATTGCAAGCGCTGGAGGCGGGGGGCGTGCGAGCGGCGCTGATCGCGGCGGTGGAGGCGGCCACCCGGCGCTCGATGGAGTTAGGAGCGCCGCGGCGCACCGATTAAGATACGGATATAGACCTTTAGCAAGATTCGAGGCCGATATCGATGTCGATCTTTTGCACGATCGATGACAAGTACGTGCCGATGTACCGGGTGATGTGGATCTCGGCGGTGCCGCACTTTTGCGGCTCGGAGCATTGCCAGCACGAGGGAGACTACGAGGTTCGGCTGGAGCAGGGCGAATCGGTGTGGGCCAAGCGCGAGGAGCGCGACGAGCTATTAGCCGCGCTCGAAGATTGGCAAGGGGGGCTGGGGCCACTTGAGGAGGAAGAGGAAGAACCCTGACGCGACGCGTTTTGCAACGCGACAAGACCCGATCAGCGCTCGACGCCACGGATTTTGCCGCCGAGCGATTCGCCGCGTCGCATGGCTGGAAAAGGATGGTTGCCATGAGTTTGGATCAGGATGATTATCGCTGGCGCGAGACCTATTTTGTGTTGTTCGACGCCAAGAAGCGACCGCGGGCCGAGGCGCTGCGTCGCGTGCTGGTCGGCCTGAACCGGCGCTTTCAGTTCACGCACGAAGCGGCGGATGAAGGAGATTTTGAATCGATGACGATCGTCTCGCCGCAAGATTACGCGGCGATCGACATCAGTTATCTCGCCGGCGAGGAGATCGAGGAGCAGGCCGCGATCCTGGCCAAGGAGATGAGCGCCACGGCCGACACCGCCGCCGACCGCCGCCGCATTCAAGGCATCCAGCACTGCAACGCGCGGTTCGACATCATGCACTTTGCCCAGGTGACCGACGACGATGATGGCGAAGACGAGATGCTCGACCCCAGCGCGCTGTTGGCGGTGCTCGAGGCGCTGGCCGACCTGACCGACGGCGTCGGCATCGACCCGCAGTCGGGGGCGCTGTTGCGTTAACGAGCGACGGCCGCTAAGTCGGATCGCGGATGTCGCGAACCGAGACGTCCACCAAGAAACCATTGAACTAGCGCAGATGATCGCCAAAGAGATCAAGCCGGGCACGCTGTTGGTTTACAACGAAGCTCCTTGCATGGTGAAGTCGGTCTTCGCGCAAAGCCCCTCGGCGCGCGGCGCGAGCATGATCTACAAGTACAAGTGCGTGAATCTGCTCACCAAGCAGAAAGTCGATATCGCGCTGCGCGGCGGCGAGTCGCTGCCAGAGGCCAATTTCGAGAAGCGGGCGGTGCAGTTCTTGTACAGCGACCCCACAAGCCTGCACTTCATGGACCTGGTCGACTACAACCAGTACGAGTTGCCGCTCGACAGCGTCGAGGACGAGGCGCAGTATTTGACCGAGCGACTCGAAGGGGTGCAGGCGCTGATCTACAACGATCAATGCGTCGGCGTCTCGCTGCCCGCGGCGGTAGGGCTCAAGGTGACGCAGTGCGACCCGTCTGCCCGGGGCAACTCGGCCAACGCCCGCACCAAGCCGGCCACGCTAGAGACGGGGCTGGTGGTGCAAGTGCCCGAGTACCTCAAGGAAGGGGAAATGGTGAAGGTCGACACCCGCAGCGGCGAGTTCTTGTCGCGGGCGTAGGAACAAGTCCTACCGTATCGCTATTCAAGAAGAGGAACGACCGCCGAGACGCAGAGGCGCAGAGGGAAGAAGGTAGTTGTTTGCGATTCGTTTCAATCCGTCTTTGAGGACCGGGGCATGGAAGTTCAAAAGCAATCCCAACAAATGGCCGGAGAGTTTCAGATACGTGAGCAATTGAGCGTCGTGGATCGAAAGCAGTTTGTCGACCGTCTTTAGTTCGACGACGATTGCGTTTTCAACGACGATATCCATCCGATAGCCACAGTCCAATCGCACTCCTTTGTAGGCCACCGGCAGGCTGACTTGTCGCTCAAAGTGAAGTTGACGAAGCGAAAGTTCATGACATAGGCATTGCTCGTAGGCCGATTCCAGCAGACCTGGACCGAGTTCACGATGTACTTCGATCGCGGCGCCAATGATGTCCCCTGTAATCCGGTCTTCCCTCGGCGTCGCTTCGGCTGAACGGTTCATTCGTATTTCTCCTTCGCCGAGACAAGGCTAACCTTTGAGGGAGGGCGGCTGCCACCTTTTTTTCACGATGAATATGGGCAAAGGCTGGACTTTGCGGTGCGCGTGAATCCAGTAGCCCACTCCGGAGCGACAACAAAATGCGGGCTCGATCGCAATGAGCTTGCATGGAAGAATGGAAAAACTGACTTCCTCCGCGTCTCTGCGTCTCTGCGGTCTACCTGAATTTTGCGACAGCCTACACTCGACGCGGACTGCGCCAGGCGCTAATCTGGGAGGTTGAAACCGGCGAGTCGCGGTTCCCAAGGCTCATCTCCGCCTCCATGTCGCTCGTCACCGATGCCGAAAGCGATGTCGACCCATTGCCACAGTGGTCGGCGCTGCGCGAGTGGGGTTGCCGGGCGGCGTTGGCATTGTTTGTCGCCTACCTGCTCGTGCGCGCGTGGCAGGCGCGCACCGCGCCGTATGTGCCCGTCGATTGGGCGTTTCAAAATGCCGATGAGGTGATCGCCTGGCTGCGCGGGCTGGCGCGGCGCGAGTTGGTGGTGTTTGGCCTGTCGTTTGTGCTAGGCCTGTTGACTCCGCCCGCGTTACGTCGGGCCGATGGCCAGCAATCGGTGCTGGCGTGGCTGGGCTGGTGTGTTTTCGGATTGGCGACCATCGGCGTTTGTCTGGCGATCGCCTGGAACGAATTTCCGCGGCCGGGCACGCTGCTGTTGCCGTTTGTTTGCTTTTTGGCCGGAGCGAAAATCAGCTTCGCCGCGCTGCGCGGTTGGTGGCCGCTGGTCTGGGCGGTTGGGGTGCTGGGCCTGATCGCCGTTGCGCTAGTCATTGGCGCTGTGGTGGCGGCGCGCATGACGCTGGCCGCCGAACCGCTGAAGATCGACGCCGACCCGATGAGCATGGCCGACAAGCGCCTGCTTGCGCAGCGAATCCGCGACACGCGAACGGTGGGCAACGAGCCGCGTCGCTTGCAACTTAGCGACGCCGAAGTCAGCGCGCTGGCCAACTCGGCGCTCGGTCGGGGGGGCGCAGCGCACGTAGGCCGCGCGCATTTCAAACCGGCCCTGTTCACCGCCGACGGATCGATGGCCATGCCCAACCGCGTGGCCGAAGGAAAATTCTTGAATGTGCGCATGGCGGGGCGAGTTGAAGTCGACGATGGTCATCTGGAGCTCGAGCTCAAACGGCTGCAGGTGGGCAGCCTCAATGTGCCGCAACTGCTCTTGCGGCTGTTATCGGGCACACTGCACGCCATGCTGATGGACGACCCGCAAGTACGCCAGATCATCGAGGCGATCGATAGCGTGCGGATGGAGCCGGGGGCGATTGAAGTGGTGTTTCAACCGGGGGCGCTCAGCCGGCAGATTGTGCCGTCGCTGGCGCAGCTCTTATGGTCGCGGCCCGATGTGTCGCTCGAAACCGGCGTCTACCTGCGGCATCTGATCGCGGGCTACAAGCAGCTTCCCGCCGATGACAGTCGCTTTGGCCGGCTATTGCAATCGGCGTTCGCGCTGGCGGCCAAGCGCAGCGCGACCAACGATCCCATCCTGGAGAACCGCGCTGCGCTGTTCGCGCTGGCGATACTCTTGGGGCATCCTCGTCTGGAGCCATTTGTGGGCGAGGTGTTCGACTCCTCCTTGCAGGCGCAGGCCGCTCCGCTGCTCAACACGGTCACGCTGCGCGGCAGGCACGATTGGACGCGGCATTTTTATGTCAGCGCCGCCTTGGCCCTGTTGTCCAACGAGTCGACCAGCGACCGCGTGGGGCTCTTGAAGGAACAAGAAGATTCGCAAGGCGGCAGCGGCTTTTCGTTCGCCGACATGTTGGCCAACTCGGCGGGCACGCGGCTGGCCTTGGCCGCCACCCGCGACGCCACCGCCGCGCGGCGCGTGCAGACGCGACTGGCGCGGGGGGTGAACATCGACGAGTTGTTTCCGCCAGCCGCCGACTTGCCCGAGGATTTGACGGCCGCGGACTTGCAGAGCCGCTTTGGCGGCGTGGGGGGCGAGGGCTACAAGGCGATGCTGGACGAGATCAACCGGCGACTGGCCGCGCTGCCGGCGCTGTAGCGCACACTACGCCCGGCGGCGTTTTTGGTCTGGCTCTTCGCCGTCGTCCTGGTCTTCCCAGGGAGCGGTTTCCCAATCGTCGGCGTCGTTGCTGACAGGCGCGCTCCCGCGCGAGGCCATCTCCTGCTCGACGACATCATCCAACTCGTCCATGTCGTCTTCGATATCGGCCCAATCACGGGCCTTGGCCGGTTTCTCCAGCCGCTTGGGGGCGGGCTTCTTCTTCGGCGGCGGCGCGGGGGCGGCCGGTTCCTCATCCTCGGCTTCGGCGTCGTCGAGCGCTTCTTCGTCGCTCGCGTCGTCTTCAAACTCGTCGCTCGGTCGACGCGTGGAGACGGTGATCGTCTGCGGCGCCCGTTTGCCGCCGCCACCACCGCTGGGCCGGCGCGGTTTTGACGCCGGTTCGTCATCGGCGCCTTCGCCCGACATCTCCTGCCACTGCTCGATCGTGATGAGCACTTCGCGGGCCTGCGAGCCGGCGTACTGGCCAACGATGCCATCTTCGGCCATGTAGTCAATCAGCCGGGCCGCGCGGCCATAGCCGATGCCCAGCGCCCGCTGCAACAACGAGACGCTGCCGCGCCCCTCGCGAATCACCAGATCGACCGCTGAATCGTAGAGGTCGTCGTTGTGGTCCTTGCGCCCCGACTTCTCACCCTCGGCGTTGGCCGGTTTGAGATTGACCAGTTCGTGGACAAACTGTGGCTCGTCGGTGCTGACAAAGTCGACCACGCGGTTGATTTCGTCGTCGCTGACGTAGGCGCCTTGGCCGCGAATGAGGGTGCTGGTGCCCGGCCAGAGGAACAGCATGTCGCCGTTGCCCAGCAGTTTGTCGGCGCCCATCTCATCGAGCACCACGCGGCTGTCGGTGCGGCTGGCCACCTGAAACGAGATGCGGGCGGGCAGGTTCGACTTGATGAGGCCGGTGATGACGTCGACCGTCGGCTTTTGCGTGGCGAGAATCAGGTGGATGCCGACCGCTCGGCTCTTTTGGGCGAGGCGAATAATGTGCGCCTCCACCTCTTTGGCGGCGGTCATCATGAGGTCGGCCATTTCGTCGGCCACAATGACGATGTACGGCAAGTGCGTGGGGACGAGCTTGCGCTCTTCCTCGTTCTCTGGCTCCAAACGCTCGTACAGTTCATCGGCGCCCAGTTGGTTGTAAACGCTGATGTGGCGCACGCCGGCGCGAGCCAATAGCGCGTAGCGCTCTTCCATCTTTTCCACCGCCCAGCCCAAGATCGCCTCGGCCTTGCGCATGTCGGTGACGACCGGGTGCATCAGGTGGGGCAGCTTCATGTAGCTGCTGAGCTCGACCATTTTGGGGTCGATGAGCAGCATCCGCACGTCGTCGGGACGACGGGCCATGAGGATCGACATGATGATGGTGTTGAGGCACACGCTTTTGCCGGTGCCGGTGCGGCCGGCGATCAGCAAGTGCGGCAGGCTGGTCAGGTCGGCCACCATCGGCTTGCCGGATACGTCCTTGCCGAGGTAGATCGGGATCCGCATCTTGCTGGCCTTGCCGTTGGCTTCCTCGATCACCTCGCGGAGGCGGACCAGTTGCCGCTCGGCGTTGGGAACCTCGATGCCGACGGTGTTTTTGCCGGGGATCGGCGCCACGATGCGCACGCTCGGCACGCGTAGGGCGATGGCGATGTCTTCCGACAGGCTGGTGATCTTGGAGAGGCGCAGGCCCGCCTCCAGTTCGACCTCGAACTGCGCGATGACGGGCCCGGTTTCGACCTCGACCACTTTGACCTTGAAGCCAAAGTTGCCGAAGGTCTTTTCCAGGATCTTGGCCTTGCGACGAACGTCCTTCTCCTGCTCCTCGAACGAGAAGGGTTCGCCGTCGAGCAACAGGTCCAACGGCGGCAACTCGTAGTCGAAGGTCGCCTCGGCGCGGCTGGCGGCGTCGAGTTGTTCGTGGACCGAGTCGCGGTCGCTCTTGCGGTGCGGGCGGACGCGCACATTCTCGTTGTTCTCTGGCGCGTCGGTCTGGGGAGCTTCTTCGGTTTCGCCCGCGGGCTGAGCGCTGGCGTCGGGCGCGGCGGCTTCGGCTGGCGGCGTTTCTTCTTCGTCGGCGCTCTTGGCGCCGCGCTTGATGGTGAGCGAGTGCTCTTCCTCATCGCCGTCGCTGCTGGCGATTTCGATCTTATCCACATCGGTCTTGAGGCCGGCCGGTTGGCGCCGCGCCGGCAGCATCGCGGGCACGCGCTTGACCGCCGCCCCGGCCAATTGCGTGGAGCGGCCGGTGAGCAGCGCTACGATGCGCACCAGCACATAGTCGGTGGAGAGCAGCAGACCGCCGACGATCAGGCTGACCACCAGGATGTAGGCGCCGGCGCTGGCGACATGGCCTTCCAGCAGTCCTTGCATGGCGGCGCCAAGGTAACCGCCGCCGCCGAGCGCGGTGCCGCGCGCCAGGCCCGGCAGCGCCAGGGCAGCCAACGTGGTGAATCCGATCAGCGACAACAGCCAACCGCTGGTGCGCAACAGTGGCTCGGTGATGCGCGGCCGCACCAGCAAAAACCCGCCCAGGCAACCGACCGAAAGGACGAAGTAATAGGCCCCGGCGCCAAGCCATTGAAACAGCCCATAGGCCGTGGCGGCGCCAAGGCGACCGCAGATGTTGGCCACGTGCTGATTGACCGGATAGACGAGCCGGCTGGGGGGATCGCCGGGGTCGAACGAGAACACGGCCAGCGCGAGAAACGCGGTGGCCGCCAACAGCAGGATCGCGACAAAGTCGGTCTTGAGAGAGCGCTCGTCGAACATGTGCATCCGCCACAAGCCAGAGCGCCGCGCGCGCAGGCGCGGCAGGGGGGTGGGCGGATCCGTGCCCTCAGCGTGCAGTCCGTGCTGTCTCTATTGATTTCGGCAGCGGCGACGAGGCGCGAGAAATGTTCTTCGTGTGGCCGGCAGAAGTTCACCGAGGCGCAGGGCTTCGCTAACCGGCGAAGCGGCTAGCATCGCGCAGGTCGGGTGGCGCAACGGTCAGGATCGATACAACCGGCGAGCGCGGCGGGCACAGCAAGAGGCGTTTGCGCCCTACGCGCGTTTGATCTGCCGCAACAAGAAGATCAGCACCACGGCGCCGAGGGTGGCCATGATGAGACTGCCCAACATACCGACTGCGGCAATGCCCAACAGGCGAAAGATCACTCCGCCCAGCATCGCGCCAATGACGCCGACGACGAGGTCGCCGACCAGTCCGAAGCCGCCCCCCTTCATGATTTGGCCCGCGAGCCAACCAGCAGCCAGACCGATCAGCAAGAACCAGAGCAGGTGCATCGCCAATCTCCCAAATGCGCCAGCGCTGACGGCGCGGCGACAGCCGTGCCGGAGGACCGGCCAGACAAGTCTAGCACGCGGGAGGCCGGCGACTGGCGTATTGGTGGACTAGCGTTTCTTTTCGATGGCTCGCTGCACGGCCTGCCCAAGGTCGGCAGGGCTCTCGGCCACGGCGATACCGGCCGCTTCTAGCGCGGCGATCTTCTCGTTGGCGGTGCCTTTGCCCCCGGAGATGATCGCCCCGGCGTGACCCATGCGTTTGCCGGGAGGAGCGGTGCGGCCAGCGATAAAGGCGGCGACCGGCTTGGTGACGTGCTCTTTGACGTACTGCGCGGCCTGCTCTTCAGCGTTGCCGCCGATCTCGCCGATCATCAAGATTTGCTTGGTGTCGGGATCGGCCTGGAACCACTTGAGGGTGTCGATGAACGACGTGCCGACAATCGGATCGCCGCCCAGGCCGATACAGGTCGATTGGCCCAGTCCGAGGCCGGTGGTTTGGAACACCGCCTCGTAGGTCAACGTGCCAGAACGGCTGACGATGCCGACCGAGCCCTTCTTGTGGATATAGCCCGGCATGATGCCAATCTTGCACTCGTCGGGCGTGATGATGCCGGGGCAGTTGGGTCCGATCAGCACGCTTTCGCTGCGTTTCACGCGATCGTAGATGCGGGCCATATCGAGCACTGGCACGCCTTCGGTGATCGCCACCACCACGCGGATGCCCGCGTCAATCGCCTCAACAATGGCGTCGGCGGTGAACGGTGGGGGAACGAAGATCATGGAGGCGTCGGCGCCCGTCTCATCCACCGCCTCGGCCACCGTGTCGAAGACCGGCAGGCCTTCAACCGTCTCGCCCCGTTTGCCGGGGGTGACGCCGCCGACCATTTTGGTGCCGTAGGCCAGGCAGCCCTTGGTGTGGAATTGCCCCACCTTGCCGGTGATGCCTTGGCAAATGACCTTGGTGTTCTTATTGACGAGGACGCTCATGTTGATCCTGTATTGATTTGGAGTCAGTCGCGATGGCCTAGGCGGCTTGTCCGCCAGCGGCGGCCACCACTTTTTTGGCGGCGTCGGTCAGTCCGGTGGCCGTGATGATGTCGGCGCCACTGGCGGCGAGCATCTTGCGGCCATCTTCGACTTCGGTGCCTTCGAGTCGCACGACCAGCGGCACATTGAAGCCGACGCTCTTATAGGCCTCGACCACGGCCGAGGCGATGGTGGTGCAGCGCATGATGCCGCCGAAGATGTTGACCAGCACCGCCTTGACGTTTTTGTCGGCGAGCAAGATGCGGAACGCCTCGGTCACTTGATCGACATTGGCGCCGCCGCCGACATCCAGGAAGTTGGCGGGGCTGCCGCCGTGCAATTTGATCAAGTCCATGGTGGCCATGGCCAAGCCGGCCCCGTTGACCAGACAGCCGATATTGCCTTCGAGCTTCACGTAGCTCAGGCCAGCGTCGGCGGCGCGAATTTCGGCCGGCTCTTCTTCGGCCTTGTCGCGCAGTTCGGTCAGGTCTTTGTGGCGGAACAGCGCGTTGTCGTCAAAGGTGATTTTGGCGTCGAGGGCAATCAACTCGCCTGCCCCCGTGACCACCAACGGATTGATTTCGACCAAGCTGCAATCGAGATTCAAGAACAGTCGGCAGAGCCCCTGCATGAACTTCTCGGCCGAGCGGATACTGTTGCCGCGCAGACCCAGTTGGACCGCCAGTTTGCGGGCCTGGAAGCTATGCAAGCCCGCATTGGCATCGAACGGCTCGCGGAAGATCTTTTCCGGCGTCTTGGCGGCAACCTCTTCGATATCCATGCCACCTTCGCTGGAGACCATCAGCACCGGGGCCGCGATGGCTCGGTCGACGACGATGCCCAGGTACAATTCGCGGGCGATGTCGCAACCTTCTTCGACCAGCACTTGGCGAACGGTCTGCCCGGCGGCGCCGGTTTGGATGGTGACGAGCGACTTGCCGAGCAGGTTCTTGGCGACCGTGGCGGCCTCATCGGCGCTTTTGACCAGTTGCACGCCGCGTTGCTCGCTGCCTTCGATCTTACCTTTGCCGCGGCCGCCGGCGTGGATTTGCGATTTGACGACGGCGATCTTGCCGCCCAACTCCTTAAAGGCCGCCGCGGCGGCCTCCGGTGTGGTGGCGACGATATTGCGCGGCACGGGAACTCCCGCCTTGCGGAGTAGTTCTTTGGCCTGGTACTCGTGAATCTTCATGCCGCTTCGCGCTGTTGGGCCGCGCGATCCATGGAGAATGCTGATTGGGGAACGAATAAGCCCCGGATTATAGGTTTCTCGCAAAGCGCTGAAAAGGAGCGATTGCCCTCTGCGCCGGCGACTTTACGGATTAGCAAGGACGCGCAAGCTCTATTCGCAGTAGAACGAGGCCGCGACGATTTTTTGCCCTGGGTGGCTAGTCGAACTCGCTCACCAGGACGCATACAATGTTGACCAATCGAAATGGCATGGAGCTAATTCATTTCATAGCAAGGAATCGAAGTGCCCGCCGACTCGCCGCCAGAAGCAGAACAGCCCGCCAGCTTTGAGCAGTCGCTCGCCCGACTCGAGTCGATCGTGCATGACCTCGAAGAGGGCTCGCTCGGACTGGGAGAGGCGCTGGCTCGCTACGAGCAAGGCGTTGGCCTGCTGACGCAGTGCTATGGCCTGTTGGAGCGGGCGGAGCGGAAAATCGAGTTGCTGACCGGAGTCGATGCTAGCGGCAACCCGGTGACCGCGGCACAGGACGACCGCGAGCAATCGCTGGAAGAAAAGAGCCAGTCCCGCAGTCGGCGGCGATCGGCGCCGGCCGCCGGGCGGGGAAAAGGGACCGGCCCAACCGGCCCCGATGCGGACATGGACGCGTGTTAAGTACAAGTTTACAATGTCTTAACGATTCACGCGGGCGTTAGGAAGTCGCCCGGTTCCCTTCCAGGATTCTGTCGGCAACGAATGGTTTCTGCCGCTTCCGCTTTCGAGGCCTTCGCCGGACGCACTCGCTCTCAAATCGAGGATGCGCTAGCCGGGTATTGCGAGTTTGGCGCCGATTGCCCTGCCCGATTGGAAGAGGCGATTCGCTATAGCCTGCTCGCGCCAGGAAAGCGACTGCGCCCGTTGTTGTGCTTGATGGCGGCCGAGGCTTGCGGCGGCGATGCCAAGGGGGCGATGCCTGCCGCGTGCGCGGTGGAGATGATCCACGCCTACTCGCTGATCCACGACGATCTGCCGGCGATGGACGACGACGACCTGCGCCGCGGTCGCCCCACCAATCACAAGGTGTTTGGCGAAGGGTTGGCGATCTTGGCGGGCGACGCGCTGCAGATGCGCGCTCTGGAGATTGTGGCGCGCGACGTGCGGCCGCCGGCGGTTGCCGCGCGGGCCTGCGCGCTACTGGCGCGCGCGGCAGGAGCGGTGGCGCTGGTGGGTGGGCAGGCCGCCGACCTGGAGCAACAGTTTGCGGCGGGCGACCTGGAGACGCTCGTGGCGATTCACGCCCGTAAGACAGGGGCCATGCTGCTGGCATCGCTCGAACTGGGCGGGCTGTGCGCTGCTGCGGACGCGGCGCAGATGGAGTCGCTACGGAAGTACGGAGAGGCGATTGGTTTGGCGTTTCAGATCACCGATGATTTGCTCGACGTGCGCGGCAGCGCGGACGCGATGGGCAAGCGCGTCGGCAAGGACCACGAGCGGGGAAAACTCACCTTTCCCGGCTTGTTGGGAATCGACGAGAGTGCGCGCCGCGCGGAGCAGTTGATTGGCGAGGCGTGCGAGGCCATCGCGCCCTTGGGCGCTGGCGCGTCGGATCTGGAGGCCTTGGCCCGCTACGTCTTGGAAAGGGACCATTAAATGGATCGGTTTCTGCCGAAGATCGCGTCGCCTCGAGATCTCCAAGCGCTCACGCTTCCCGAGTTGGAGCAAGTGGCCAAGGAGATTCGCGAAACGCTCTGCAATCTGGTTTCGACTCGCACGGCGCACTTCGCCTCGAATCTGGGCGTGGTCGAATTGGCGCTGGCGCTGCACACGGTGTTCGACTTCAGCCGCGACCGCCTGATCTGGGACACCGGGCACCAGATCTATCCGCACAAGATGATCACCGGTCGCTACAACGATTTCGACACCATGCGGACCAAGGGGGGGCTGATGGGCTACCCCAATCCGCAGGAGAGCATCTACGACCTGTTCATGACCGGGCACGCCGGTTGCAGCGTGTCGACCATCTTGGGACTCAAGAGTGGCGACGAACTGGTGGGCGAGGCCGATCGCCATGCGGTGGCGGTGATCGGCGACGGCGCATTTCCGTCGGGCATCGTCTTCGAGGCGCTCAACAATGTGGGCGGCCTCAAGAAGAAGGTGATCATCATCTTGAACGACAACAAGATGTCGATCTGCCCGCGCGTGGGGGGCGTGGCCGAGTACTTGGATCGGCTGCGGATCAACCCGTTTTACACGTCGCTCAAAGAAGAAGTGCAGAAGTTCTTGGAGCACCTGCCGGTGATTGGCGAACCGGTGGAGCGCTGGCTCGGCCAAGCTAAGGACTCGATCAAGGCGGGGCTGCACCACGGCGGCATGTTGTTCGAAGATCTCGGCGTGCGCTACATTGGCCCCATCGATGGGCACAACCTTGGCAACCTGCAAAAATTTCTCCGCGCCGTCAAAGAGGCCGAAGACCCGGTTCTGCTGCATGTGGTGACGGAAAAGGGGCATGGCTTCAAGCCGGCCAGCGACGACCCAGTGTACTTTCACACCCCGGCGCCGTTCGATTGCGACGAAGCGTGCGTGGTGTCGATCAAACAGAAGCCGTCTCGCTCTTACACCAATGTGGCGAGCGAGGCGATTCACGCGCAGCTTGCCAAGAACCCCAAGGTGGTGGTGCTGACCGCCGCGATGTGCCAAGGCAACAACCTGGAGAAGGTGCGCGAGGATTTTCCGAACCAGTTCTTCGACACCGGTATCTGCGAATCGCACGCGGTGGCCTTCGCGGCGGGGCAGGCCAAGGCGGGCGCGCGGCCCATTGTCGACATCTACAGCACCTTCTTGCAGCGCAGCTACGATCAAATCTTTCAGGAGGTGGCGCTGCAGAATTTGCCCGTCACGTTCCTCTTGGACCGCGCGGGGCTCACGGGGCCGGACGGCCCCACGCATCACGGCGTGTTCGACATCGGCTACATGCGTGTATTTCCGAACATGGTGGTGATGGCGCCGGGCGACGAGCGCGAGCTGCGGCAGCTGCTCGACTTCGCGCTGACTCACACCAGCCCCTGCTCGCTCCGCTATCCCAAGACCAAGGCCGAAACGGTCGATCGGCCCGAGACGAAGATTGAGCCAGGCAAGGCGGAACCGCTGGAGTGGGGCGCCGATGGCATGATCATCGCGCTGGGGACGCAACTGGCGGCCTGCGTGCAGGCGGCCGAGCAATTACGTCAAGATGGTTTGGATGTCGGCGTGATCAACGCGCGATTCGTCAAACCGCTCGACACCCAAACCATCTTGCGCGCGGTGAGCGCCAGCTCGTTTGTGGTCACCGTGGAGGAAGGCTGCTTGATGGGTGGCTTTGGCAGCGCCGTGTTGGAGGCCGCCGCCGATGCTGGCTTGTCGACGCAACATGTGCGCCGGCTCGGCGTGCCCGATCATTTTGTCGAGCATGGCGAGCGCGGCGAACTGTTGGCCGATCTGGGGTTGGATGCGGCGGGCATCGCCCGCGCCTGCCGCGAGATGGCGGCGCGCGTCGGCTGGGCGCCAGGCGAGCGCGAAGCGGCGCGGGCCGGCGTGCGGTCCAGCTAACGAGCGTTCCAGTCTGTGAGGGCCGCCATGCCGCACCATCGCACTCCATTTCTACTGCCACCGGGCGTCGCGCGGCCGCGAGTTGTTGTGCTCGGCTCGGGCCGCAAGCCCAACGTGCAGAGCGAGGCGGCGCGATTGCGCCCCCTGATCGAGCAGTCTTGCGAAATCGTCTGCTGGGACTTGGAATCGGCGACCGATCTGGCGCGCTGTGAGGCCGACGCCACTATCGTGCTCGGGGGGGATGGCGCCATCTTGCGCGCGGCGCGACAGATGGGTTATCGCCAATTGCCGGTGCTAGGCGTCAATCTGGGCAAGCTCGGTTTCCTGGCGGACCTGTCGACCGATGAACTGCTAGCGGTGCTGCCAACACTGGGGTCGGGCCAGTTTGCCGTGGTCGAGCATCTCATGTTCGAGGCCCTGGTGTCGCGCGGCGGGGAACCGCTGCACGCGCAGTTGGGACTGAACGATGTGGTGCTGCACTCGGGCGAGCCGTTTCATCTGGTCGACGTCCATCTTTACGTTGACGCGGAATTGGTGACGACTTACAGTTGCGACGGTTTGATCGTCAGCACGCCGGTCGGTTCGACGGCCTACAACCTTTCGGCGGGCGGACCGATCTTGCGGAAGGACCTGCACGCGTTCGTGATCTCGCCGATTAACCCCCACACGCTCACCAATCGGCCGGTCGTCGATTCGGCCGATCGGGTGTACGAGTTGGAGGTGACGGCGCCCAATCGCGGCACCGCCGTCGTGGTCGACGGTCAATGGACGTGCGGGCTTCAGCCGCACGATCGCGTGCGGGTGATTCAAGCCGAACCGCGATTCAAGATGATCAAGGCGCCCGGGCACAGCTACTATCGCACCCTGCGAGAAAAGTTGGGCTGGGGCGGCCAATTGCGATTGAACCAATAATCAACCGCTTCGCGCGGGCCAGCCAGCGCGAACAGTCTCGAACGGATGCGAGGCCCTGCCATGACCCGGATGGTCGCTTCTTTCTTATTGGGCGCAGCGCTGTGCCTGTTGATCGGCTCCACGCGCGCCGCAGACGCGCCCCCCGCGACGTACTTGCTCAAGTACAAGTTTCAGCCGGGCGAAACGGTGCGCTGGAAGGTGATGCACCGCGCGCGGGTGAACACCACAGTGAGCGGCACCACGCAAACCGCCGAGACGATTAGCGAATCGGTCAAGGTGTGGAAGATGCTGCCGGCTGACGCCAAGGGAAACTTTCGCTTCGAGCATTCCGTCGAAAAAGTGGAAATGAAGCAAAAGCTCACCGGCCGCGAGGAGATCGTTTACAACAGCGAAACCGATAGCGAGCCGCCGCTGGGCTTTGAGGACGCCGCCAAGTCGGTGGGCGTGCCGCTGGCGATTATCACGATTGACCCGCACGGCAACGTGGTGCACCGCGAGCAGAAACGCGCCAGCGCCAGCGACAGCCAAGGACAGGTGGTGATCCCTTTGCCATCGGAACCGGCGCCGATCGGCCACAGTTGGTCGTATCCGCACGATATGCAGGTGCCGCTGCGCAGTGGCGTCGTCAAGCAGATCAAGACCCGGCAAAAGTTCACCCTGGAAGAAGTAAGCGACGACCTGGCGACCATCTCCGTCGAGACGCAGGTGCTCACCCCGGTCAACGATCCCGAGGTCGAAGCGCAGTTGATCCAGCGCGAGATGGCGGGCAAGGTGAAGTTCGATCTCAAGACCGGGCGCATCGTCTCGCAGCAAATGGACCTCGATAAGAGCGTGGTGGGGTTCAGCGGCGAAGCGAGCAGCCTGCATTACGTGATGCGATTTACTGAAGAAACGATTTCTGGCGCCAAAGTGGCAGGTCCGGCTGCGATGCCCGGCAAACCGGCCACCGCACGACCCGCCACGCCGGCGCCGCGCTCGGCCAATAAGACACGCCCAGCCGCGCCATCGCGCCCCGTGCGCCGGCGTTAGATTAGGGCCCCACGATCTCAAGCTGCGGATCCGCTGCTCGCCACCGCTCGATGGCTTGGGGCGAAATTCGCGTGCCCGAGATGTCGAGCCGACGCAGACGCTTCAAGGATTTCAGGTATTGCAGTCCGGCGTCGGTAATCGGCTGCTGCGCCAGGTTGAGCGTTTCGAGCGCGTTGAGCCGCGAAAGCGGCGCGAGGCCTTGGTCGCTGAGTAGCACTGTCACATACGGTCCCCGATTGTTGGCGACGTATGGCAACTCCAAGCTCTGTAGTCCCGTGAATGCGCTAGCGACCTGTATCGCTTCGTCGCGGATGGTCTGCGGTTCGTCGGAACTGGCCCACACGGTTCGCGCGTCGGCCGACAGCGCAGCGACATATCGGCAGGGCCCTTGGTCGGGCGACGGCAATCGGCGCCAAAGCCATTCGGGTCGCAGCGTCTGCCATGTCACGCCCAGTCCCATTTGCTCTGCCTCCTGCGCGCGCCGCAACTCGAACTGAGCGCGATCGTATTGCCGGCGGTGTAATCCGAACGCCAGGGAGAGCAGCAACACGCCAACCAACAGCGTGCGCAGGCGCCAGCGAACCGGAAACCATCGCGCCATCTGTCCGCCTCGCGCGGCGCATTAACCGGGACGCACGCCCGGCATGAACGCTTCCAGCCGATAGCCATGCATCACCACCGCGGTGACGAATCGCTGAATCCGCTGGCGCTGCCCCACGGGCATGGACCGCATACGCGAAAAGACATGCGCCACAAGTCGCTGTAGCGCGTCTTCGCCGCGCTCCGATTCGTCGCCGGCGTGATGGCGATCGAAGGTGGGCCAGCTTTTGATGCGTGTCATCTGCTCTTCCAGAAAGCGGCGGCGGCGCCAATCGTCGGAAAAGGCGTCATAGGTGTCGACTTTGTTGAGAAACCAGATCTCGGTCAGCTCAAGAAAGTGATCCTCGAACTGCTCATTTTGCGCGTCGCTGAGCCGCGCGACTTGCTCGCGCAAATCGACGCCGCGACTGAAATCGCGCTCCAACCGGCGCGCCAGACGCAGTTTTTCGTCCATCGACAAACTGGGGAAGTCCGCGGCGGCAATGCGGTCGACTGCCCAATGGTTGTCGGCCTGTCCGGTGGGAATGCCCTGCCGCCACAATTGATAGCCCGCGGCGAGTGAGATACCGACGCAGGCCCAGAAAACAGTGAGCGTGATGAGTTTGCGCAGTCGTGACACGCGATCCTCGGCGGCAGAAAAACGATCCGTCCGTGGCAATTATAGGCGCTTGTCCAGCCCCCTTGGGTAGAGCAATTGCGCTAGCGCGCGGCACTGGCCAGGGGGCGCTCGCGCGGCTATTCTGGATGACTTGCACGGCAGCGCCCAGCGGCTCAAGGTAGGGCCAAACTCCGTCCTGCCTTCGCTTTGTGGAGATGCGCACTTGGCCCACACCCCCCCGGCCGCAGTTCCCGATTTCGCCAAGGGAGACGGCTTGCTCCCCGCCATCGCGCAAGACGCCGATAGTGGCGATGTCTTGATGCTGGCTTATATGAACGCCGAAAGCTACGCCGAGACCTTGGCGAGCGGCCGCGCGGTCTATTTCAGCCGCAGCCGAGGCAAGCTGTGGCGCAAAGGGGAGGAAAGCGGCAACGTGCAGCAGGTCGAAGGCGTATTTGTCGACTGCGACGCCGACACCATCCTGCTCAAAGTGCGGCAAATCGGCGGCGCCGCTTGCCACGAAGGATACAAAAGCTGCTTTTTTCGCCGCGTTGCCGACGATGGACTCGAAGTGATCGGCGAGCGCGTGTTCGATCCCAAGACCGTTTACAAAAAATAGGCGCCACCACCGATTCGATGAGCGAGCAACCGAGCAACGTGCTGCGGCTGGGCATTCCGGCCGGCAGCCTCCAAGAAGCCACCGCCGAACTGTTTCGCCGCGCGGGCTACAAAATCACCTTTCCGTCGCGCAGTTACTATCCGGTCATCGACGACGATGAGATCGAGTGCCTGTTGATTCGCGCGCAGGAGATGGCCCGCTACGTGGCCGATGGCATCCTCGACGCCGGACTCACCGGCTACGACTGGATCATGGAAACCGGCGCCGACGTGCATGAAGTGGCGGAGTTGGTTTTCTCCAAGGTCAGCCGCCGGCCGGTGCGCTGGGTGTTGTGCGTGCCCGAGGATTCGCCGGTGCGCTCGGTGCAGGACTTGGCCGGCAAACGAATCGCCACCGAGGCGGTTGGCCTCACCAGGCAATACTTGGCGCGCCACGGAGTCGAGGCGCGGGTGGAGTTCAGTTGGGGCGCGACCGAGGTCAAGCCGCCACGACTGGCCGACGCCATTGTGGAAGTGACGGAGACGGGCAACTCGCTACGTGCCAACAACCTGCGGATTGTCGACGAGATTCTGCAAAGCACCACGCGATTCATCGCCAATCGCGCGTCGTATGCCGAACCGTGGAAGCGGCAAAAGATCGACGACATTGTGCTGATGCTGCAAGGCGCGATGGCCGCCGAAGGCAGAGTGGGGCTGATGATGAACGTGCCGCGCGAGCGATTGACGCAGGTGCTGTCGCTCTTGCCGGCGCTGCAACGGCCTACCGTTTCCAGCCTGTCGGACGAAGCCTGGGTTGGCGTGAACACGGTGCTGAGCGAAAGCGTGGTGCGCAACATCATTCCCAAGCTCAAGGCCGCCGGCGCGCGCGGCATTGTCGAATATCAGCTCAGCAAGATCATCGAGTGAACAAGGGAAACGATCTATGAGCAAAGCCTGGACGCTCGCCGCGCTGCTATTGATGCCGGCCTCGGTCACGACGGCCGCGGATCTGCCGCTGGTCTTTCGCGACGACTTTGAGAACGGCGTCGATCATTGGACCGCCACCGATCCCAAGGCGTGGAAGCTGATCGACAGCGACGGCGGCCACGCCTATAGCCTGTTTGGCAAGAGCGACTTCAAGCCGCCGCATCGTAGCCCGCTGAACATCGCGCTGCTCAACGATGTGTATGTGGGAGATTTTGTGCTAGAGGCGCGGCTGCGCAGCACCACGCGCGACTATGGCCATCGCGACCTGTGCCTGGTGTTTGGCTATCAAGACCCGGCGCACTTCTACTATGTGCATTTCGGCAAGCAGGGGGACGATCACGCGAATCAAATCTTCATCGTCAACGGCGCGGATCGCGTGAAAATCTCGACCGAGACCACCCCCGGCACGAATTGGACCAACGACTGGCATCGGGTGAAGATCGAGCGGCGCATTGAAGATGGCCGCATCGAGGTCTACTTCGACGACATGGCCAAACCGGCCATGCGGGCGCTCGACAAGACATTCGTCAAAGGACGGATCGGCATCGGCTCGTTCGACGACACCGGCGATTGGGACGACATCAAACTCTACGGCAAGCTACACGATCCCATCGAGTGAGCGCGTCGCGCCTCACGCAAATATGTCCGAGGTGCAATCTCCGCCGGGATAGCGCATCTCGTGGGCGCGCGCCGGGCCGTCTGGCTCGCGGCCAAAGTCGACCAGAAACTGCTCGTTCAGCGCCAGGCCCCCTTTCTCAGTGTCGCAATCGATCTGCAACATGTGCGACCCAGCCTTGGCCATGTCGGGATAGAACTGGTTGTCCCAGGCGCTGTAGAGCGAATTGGTCACATAAAGCCGTCGGCCGTCGAGGCTGAGTTGCAGCATCTGCGGACCGCCAATGAGCTTGCGCCCCTGGTGTTCTGGCGTCTTGCCAATCAAACCGCCCAGCCAAAGCTGTCCTGTCAACTTGGGCCGCGCTGGGTCGCTCACATCGTACTGACGCAAATCGCCGTGTAGCCAATTGGAAAAGTACAAATAACGATCATCCATCGACAAAATGACGTCGGTAATCAGGCCGGGCAACGGGCTATCGGAACCCGCGACCTGCACTGGTTCGACGCTGATGACTTGTTCGACCTGCCAATCGTCCCCCGCCTTCTGCCAGTGCCACACGGTGCTGGAGAGCGCCGCGCCGACAAAGCCGTGGGTGCTGGCGGGATCGTGATGAAAGCGCACCTCAAGCGGAATCAAACCCTGATCGCCCAGATCGACGCTCTTGACGATCTTCCGCTCTTTCCAGTCCCAGAAATGAAGCTGGCGGCCGTATTTGCCGTCGGCGACATCTTGTGGGTTGAAGCCCTTGGAGTAGGTGTTCGGCGCGCCCCATTCGCTGGAAACCATCACGTTGTGACGCGGCTGATACCAGAAGTCGTAGTTGAACCGCATGCCGGTGGCGTCGCGCTGCCAATGGCCGGCGATCTCGAACTTTTGATCGAGCAAGAGAAACCCGCCCGGGGCGTTGCCGGCGGCGTCGCCAAGCATCGAAATCATGATGTGGCCGTCGGCCAGGCAATGCACGGTATGCGGCGCGCTAAGATTGGTTTGCCGCTTAATCACGTCGCCATCCAGCACCTTGTGGATCGTCGGCTGGCGCAGGTCGTTGGTGTCGACAATGTGGATGCGGCACGAGCGATTGCCCGGCACAATCAAAAAGCGGCGCTCGGCCGCGCTGTCGCCGTGGCAAGAACTGCATGCGTTCCAGCCAAAATGGTGCAACTCGTCGCCAACATGCGGCATCGGCAGGCGATGCACCACTTGCGAATAGGTGGCCGACAGCGGATCGACATCGACGGTGGCCAGGTAGTCGGGCTTGGCAGGGTCGGTCGCCAGCGCCACGACGTACAACAGCTTTTCGCGCTCGGCCCGCATCGCTTCTTGCGGAGTGCAGAAACCGGGCCCCGTGGCATCGCCGTCCAATAGTTCCGCGGCGAAGGGTTGGCGCGCCTGCGAGATTCCAGACGCGGCCAGACTGGCAATTAGAAAATCGCGGCGTCGCATGTGGAGCCCTTTATCGCGGGTCGATTCGTGATAGGAAAATCGCCGCTCCAACATCCGTCAGTCTAATGCCGCCGCGGCGGCCGTATCCAGCGTTACGACATGTGGCGGTCAAAAAATGCCAATTTGCTTATCCTTGCTGACGACTCTGCGAGCGACTACAATCCGGGGGATTGGGATTTGCGGCCGCTTGCAGCCTGCTCTGCTAAAGTGCCATCGCTCGGCCCCGCCGCGCGGTCCAACTTGAATCAGACCAGCCGCGAGCGCTTTGTCAGCGTGATCGCGGTTTTTTTGTGGCCGGCCATCTCCCACCCGCGCGAAACGTCAACGACAGGGTGACGCGATGAGCCACGACTCGACGACCGATCTTGCCGCGCGAGAGCGCGGCCCCTCGACCACGGCGATCCACGGTGGCGAGCGCCGGCGCAAGCCCGGCGACTCGATCACCGATCCGATCTTCTGCGCCGCCACCTACACGTTTGCCGACACGCAAGCGGTGATCGACTACATCGAGCAGAAGCAGCCGCGCGAAGAGTATGGCCGCTACGGCAACCCCAGCGAGAAGGTTGTCGAGCAAAAGCTGGCCGAATTGGAAGGTGCCGAAGCGGCGCTGCTCTACACCACCGGCATGAGCGCCTTTGTCGGACTACTGATGGCCAAGCTCAACGCGGGCGACGAGGTGATCTTCTTCGACGAATGCTATCACCGCAGCCGCGAATTCTGTTTGAAGCACTTGGCGCGTTTCGGCGTGACCACGCATCAGGTGCGCACGGGGGACTACGCGGCGATGGAAGCGGCCATCACGCCACAAACACGGCTGTTGATTAGCGAGTCGCCCACCAATCCGCATTTGAGCGTGATTGACTTGGAGCACTTTGTCGCGATTGGGCGTCGCCACGGCGTGGAGACCTTGATCGACGCCACGCTGGCCACGCCGTACAACCTGCGCCCCATCGAGGCCGGCGTCGACTATGTGCAGCATTCCGCCACCAAGTATCTGGCCGGACACAACGATCTGTTGGCGGGCGTGCTCCTGGGGCGCGCCGACAAGTTGGAGCCGATTCGCAAGCTGCGCGGCATCATGGGCGCCATCAATTCGCCCCACAACATCTATCTCTTGCAACGCGGGCTGAAAACCTTTGAACTGCGGATGCAGCGCCAAAACGCCAATGGGTTGGCGGTGGCCCGCTTTCTGGAGAGTCATCCGCGCATCGAAAAAGTGTATTACCCCGGTCTGGAGAGCCATCCCTACCACGAGGTGGCGCGGCGCACGATGCGCGGCTTTGGCGGGCTGGTCACCTTCTTGGTGCGCGACGCCGATTGGCGCGCCACCGCCCAGGTGGTCGACGCGTGCTGCATTCCGCGGATCGCGCCTAGCTTGGGAGGCGTGGAATCGCTGATCGAACAGCCGCTGGTGATGAGCTACTTCGAGTGTACCCCGGAAGAGCGCCGCAAGTACGGCATCCCGGACAACATGATTCGCATGGCGTGCGGCATTGAGAATTCGGAAGACCTGATCGCCGATCTCGCGCAAGCCTTGGAACCGCGCTAGGAAGTTGACTATGAAGTTTCGCACCCGCGCGATTCATGTGGGGCAAGAGACCGATCCCACCACCGGCGCGGTGGTGCCCCCCATCTGCGTGGCGAGCACCTTTGTGCAGCCCAGCGCCGGCGCGGCCGTCGAGTTCGATTACTCGCGCAGCGGCAACCCCACCCGGCTTGGTTTGGAGCAGGCGCTGGCCTCGCTCGAAGGGGGCGCGGCGGGGTTGGCCTTCGCCACCGGCATGGCCGCCACGCACTGCGCCACCATGCTCCTCAGCGCGGGCGATCATATTGTGGCTGGCGCCGATATCTATGGCGGCACCTACCGACTGCTGCACAACATCACCAACCGCTCGGGCGTTGTGACCACCCTGGTCGACGCGCGCGAGACGGCGAACATCGAGCGCGCCATCACCGACCAAACCAAATTGGTTTGGCTTGAGAGCCCGGGCAATCCGCTCATGTCGATCACCGATCTGGCCGCCGCCGCCGCGATCTGTCAGCGCCGCGGAGTGTTGCTGGCGGTTGACAACACCTTTGCCACGCCGGTACTGACTCGCCCGCTGGAACTGGGCGCCGACATCGTGATGCACTCTGCCACTAAGTACATTGGCGGGCATAGCGATCTGCTCGGCGGGGCGCTGGTGGCCAAGTCGCGGGAACTGTACGACCGCCTGAAATACATTCAAAACGCCACCGGCGCCGTGATGGGGCCATTCGAGGCGTTTTTGTGTTCGCGTGGGCTAAAGACCATGGAATTGCGAGTGCTGGAGCAATCTCGCACAGCCGCGCGCATCGCGGATTTTCTGGAAAGTCACGCGCGGGTGGCGCGGGTGCTGTATCCGGGGTTGGCGAGTCATCCAGGGCATGAGATCGCCAAGCGGCAGATGCAGGGGGCCTTCGGCGCGATGCTCAGTTTTGAGCTGCGCGGCGGCTTTGACGAGGCTCGCCGGTTTGTTGAATCCACACGACTATTTCGGCTGGCGGTGAGTTTGGGATCGGTGGAGTCGCTCATCGAACAGCCGGCCGCCATGTCGCACGCCAGCTATGCCCCGGACGATCGCCGCAAGCACGGCATTGCCGATGGACTGATTCGGCTGAGCGTCGGTCTGGAAGCGTTCGACGACTTGCGCGATGACTTGGAGCAGGCCTTTGCCGCAAGCGCGTCAGGGTCGTCATGAAGAACTTCGCATCCGCGCTTTGGTTGTCTGCCGCACTGATCGTGGCGATTGTCTTTCCGTCCTTCGCCACCTGGCTCTATTTCATCCGGTTCGCCGGCAGCCCAAGCGTGCAGGTGGTGTACGGCGTCGGCAAGGTATTGCAGTTCGCGCTGCCGGTGCTGTTTGTCTGGCTGGTGGCGGGGGGCTTTGGGCGCTGGACAGCAGATTCGGCGCCTCCCAGGTTCAACACGCGGCAGAGCATCGCGATCGGCCTGGCGCTGGGAGCGGCGATCATGGCCCTGATGCTGGCCGCGTACTTTTGGGCCTTTGACGACAGCGCCGCGTTCGCGCGTGTGCCGGGCGAGGTGCGCTCCAAGCTCGACGACGCCGATGCCGATCGGCCATTGAGCTACCTGGCCCTGGCGGTCTTTTACTCGCTGTGTCACTCCTTTTTGGAGGAGTATTACTGGCGCTGGTTTGTGTACGGCGGACTGCGCAAGTTTTTGCCAATATCGCTGGCGGCGTTGGTGTCGGCGCTGGGCTTCATGGCGCATCACACCATCGTCATCGGCACGTATTTTGGCCCGGCGAGCCTGTTGACCCTGCTCTTGTCGGCGTCGGTCGCCATCGGCGGCCTGCTCTGGGCCTGGTTGTACCAACAAAGCGGCCGGCTCTACGGACCCTGGCTGAGCCACCTGCTGGTCGACGCCGGCATCATGATCGTTGGCTACGATATGGTGTTCACGCCGTAGGCGATTGGCGCCTATTCCTCAATCGCCTCAACGCGGCTCTTGGCCTGCCCGGTGGCGAAGCGCGTCACGATCGCTTCGCCAACCGCCAACGTTCGCGCGTCGCGGACCAGCGCGCCGTCCGCGGCGCGCTCCGTCAGGCTGTAGCCGCGCGCCAGCACAGCGAGCGGGCTAAGTGAATCGAGCTGCGCGGCGCAGCGCTGCAACGTCTCGCCCGCCGATTTGATCCGCTGGCGACCGGCGCGATCGGCGCGGAGCGAAAGCTCGTCCAATCGGCGCGACAGGTCGTGTATTCGGTCGTACGGACGGCGCAGCACGCGGCTGGCCGCAAGGGCGTCGAGCCGCAGGCGGGCCGCTTCCGCCCGGCGGCGCAGCGCCGACACCAAATGCCGCTGACGCGCCAGCAGCAACTGCCGCAGCGCGTCGGCCGCTGGCGCCACCAGTTCGGCCGCCTCGCTGGGGGTGAGCGCCCGCACGTCGGCCACCAGGTCGGAGAGGGTGACGTCGATTTCGTGCCCAATGGCGGAGACGACTGGCACGCGGCAACCGGCGATGGCGCGGACCACCGCCTCGTCGTTGAAGGTCCACAAATCCTCGACGCCGCCCCCGCCCCGCGCGACCACTGCGCAGTCGATGCGTTCGGACAGTCGGTTGACCAGCGCCAGCGCGCGAACCACCTCGGCCGCGGCGCCGGCGCCTTGCACGCGCACCGGCACAATCCAGACATGCGCGCCGCGCCAACGGCGGCGCAGCACTTCTAGAAAATCGCGGATCGCCGCGCCGGTTGGACTGGTGACCACGGCGATCTGCCGCGGAAAGCGCGGCAGCGGCCGCTTGCGCTCAATGTCAAACAGCCCCTCGGCCGCCAGTTTGGCTTGCAGTTGCCGCAGCGCCAGTTCTTGGGCGCCCATGCCCTTGGGCTGGATGCTATTGATAACAAGTTGATAGCTGCCGCGCGCGGCGTACACGTCAATCGCGCCGCGGCAGACCACCTCCAATCCGTCGTGCAGGTCGAACTTGGTGCGCGCCGCCGTGCTGCGCCAGATGACCGCGCGAATCTGCGCCCTCTCGTCCTTGAGAGTCAGATAGCAATGCCCCGACTGCGGGCGGGAGAAGTTGCAGATTTCGCCGGTTACCGACACTGAGCCGAACGAATCTTCGAGCTGTGTCTTGATCTGGTTGGTCAACTCCGAGACGGTGAGCAACTGCTCGCGCGGCGGCTCCTCGGAAAAGAGTTCGGATTGCCGCACGGCACAGTTTCCAGCGAAGCGAGATCGACCAGCCCGGCTACTTGCCGGCGTCCCATGATAGCCATTCTAAGCTGGCCTCACGAGCCGCCTCGATGTGTGCGCGCAATTCCGGTCCCTTTTTGAATCCAGGATCGAGTTCGATTGCCTTGCCTACGGCCGTCAGCGCTTCGTCGTACCTCTGCTGAAAGAGGAGAGCTACCGCCAGGTTGTAGTATGCTTCGTCCACGTCGCCCTCCGCCGTGGCTGCTCGGCGAAAACAGCTCTCCGCTTCGGCAACGCGCTCCAGCTTCAGCAGATTGGCGCCACGCAATATCCAACACCAGGTCTTGTTTTCGCAGTCCCGATCGGTGACCAGTTGTTGGTAGAGCTCCTCTGCTCGGTCCAATTTGCCCGTACTCTTGTACAATTCTGCAAGCACGGAAGAGATGCGCCATTGTTCCTGAGGGGGCGCTTCGCGTTGTGCGCTGGCGAGCGCCGCGAGCGCGTCGGAGTAGCGTTTGAGCAAGCGGAGCGAATCTCCATACATAAACCACGCGAACGAATCCGTTGGGCGGTGTCCGAGGTAGATGGGCAGCAATTCAACCACTGCCGCATAATGATCGGAGTCGTAGGCCGCTCTTACTTGAGCTTTGAGACCGTCGAGTTGCGATTCAAGGTCTGCGGTCATATCCACTCCGGCAGGTAGGAGGGGCAGCGGATACATTAGGTTCACCAGCGCTTTTCTTGTCGCCCATCGTACTGCATAGTGATGGCAAGAAATCGCCGCGCACTTTCAGGAAATCCATCATGCACCACCGACTTTGCCTCGCCGCGCTCGCCTTCCTTGTCGCCGCTGGTCCCGCCCTGGCTGCTGAAACCATGGGCCAGATCGAGCGACTCGATCCACGGTTTGACGAGATCGTGCCCAAGGACGCCAAGATCGAAAAGCTCGGCGAGGGGTACGACTGGGCCGAGGGGCCGGTGTGGGACAAAGCGCACGGCTATCTGCTCTTTTCCGATGTGCCGCGCAACCACGTGCTGAAATTTGCGGAAGGGAAGGGGGTAAGCGAGTTTCTCAGCCCCAGCGGCTACACCGGCAACAAGCCGCGCGGCGGCGAGCCCGGCTCGAATGGCCTGGTGATCGACGCCCAGGGGCGGCTGATCTTGTGCCAGCACGGCGATCGGCAAGTGGCGCGTTTGAACGCTGACAAGACCTTTCACACGTTGGCCGACCGCTACGAAGGCAAACGCTTCAACAGCCCCAACGACGCCACGCTGTCGCGCGCCGGCGACCTGTACTTCACCGATCCGCCCTATGGCCTGTTGGGCCTGAACGACGATCCGGCCAAGGAACTCAAGTTCAACGGGGTTTACCGGCTGTCGCAGGACGGCGAATTGAAGCTGCTGACCAAGGAGCTGACTTTTCCCAACGGCATTGCGCTCACGCCCGACGAAAAGCAGATCTACGTCGCCAACTCCGATCCCAAGAAGGCGATCTGGATGGTGTTCGACCTCGGCGCCGATGGCGGCATCTCTCACGGCCGGGTCTTCTACGACGCCATGCGATGGTCCGGTCAGCGCAAGGGACTGCCCGACGGCATGAAGGTGGACGCCAAGGGAAATGTCTTCGCCACGGGGCCGGGCGGGGTATTGGTCTTCGCGCCCGATGGCACGCTGTTGGGGCGGATCGATCCAGGGGAAGCGACCGCCAATTGCGGCTGGGGAGACGACGGCAGCACCCTTTATCTGGCCGTCGATATGTACCTCTGCCGGATCAAGCTCAACACCAAGGGAGTTGGTTTTTAGCGCTCCCGGCTGGTGGAACTGACCTGGCCAAAGTGAACTGACGCGCGATTGCAAACTAAGCCGCGGCGGGCTGTCGGCGGCCGACGAGTGACAAAAGCTTGTCCCAATAGCCGCCGAGCACATGGGCCAGTTGTTGCTTTTCGCCGGCGCAGAGCCAGCGCGGGCTGGCGACCGCCCACAATAGCACCACGGCATACACCGCCAGCGCCGGACGCGCGCCCAGCAGCAGTGCGGCGGGCAACGCCACGCTCAGCCAAATGGCGGCGTCGCCGGTGAGTCCCAGCGTGCGATTAAAGCCGTAGACCAACAGCAGCAGCGTCAATTTCGACGCGCTGCAGGCCAGCACCGCGCCCAATAGCCCATAGCGCGGCAACAGCACCACGGCCAGGCCGACGTTGAGCAGCATCGACAGAAAGAGGGCCACGCTGGCGAGCCGGGCCTCCTCGCGAATCCACAGGTACATCTCGGCCACCATCGCCAGTCCGAACCAGATGCAATACACCAGGGTCCACGGCAATACGGCGAGCCCGGCCTGGTATTTGTTTTCGAGCAACGTGGAAAAGAGCAGCGGCGCGATGAGCAGAAACACCGCGGCGCCGGTCGACAGGGCAAAGGCCAACAGCTTGAGCGCCAGCCGCAGTTGCACGTCGACCGCCTGGCGGCGACCCGTCTCCCAGGCGTGGCTCAGGTGGGGCAGCAGGATCGACCCCAGCATGGTGGCGAAGATAACGATCAGCAGCGGCACCACGCGCGAACTGTGATAGTTGCCGACCAGGGCCAGCGCATCGTCGCTCGACAGGCCGCTGTAGTGAACGATCATGTAGCGATCGACAATCTCGAACAGGTTGCTCAGGTTGTTGCTCATCCAAACCCAGAGGGCGAACGGCATTACCTTGAGCCAGATCGAGTCGCTTGTCGCTGGCACGCCTTGGGCGCTCGACCAATCGGCGTGACGAATCCAATACAGTCCCACCGCCACCGACAGGGCCGAGGCCAGACCATAGGCGGCCAACACGCTGGTGGCGCTCATGCTCCAGGCAAAGAGGGCCGTCGCGCCAAGCAGCAAAAAGCCGGCGCTGCGCAGTAGTTGCAATAGCGACACCACGCGATAGAGCCGCGCGGCGTTCAAGAGTTCGGTGATGAAACCAAACGCCACGAGCGGCCCCAGACAGATCGCCATCCAGCCAATCATGCTGGCGGCGCCGCCTGTGCCAAAGATCAATCGCGCAAAGCTACTGGCCGACACGATCAAGACGGCGATGGCGGCTAGCGTCAAAACGATGGTGGTCGCGGTCGATAGTGCCAGGTAGCGGCCGAGCTTGCCGCGCTGGCGGTAATACTCCACATAGCGCCCCAGCGAGCCGGGAATGCCCAGCACCACCAAGGGCGCCAGCAGCGTCAGAAAGCCGAGCGCCATGTCCCACTGGCCCAGTTGCTCGGGCCGTAGCCAGCGGCAAAACAACAACCCCCGCGCGAAGCTGACCAGCGGTTGCACGGCGGTCAACGCCATGAGCATGGCCACGCTGTCGGCCAACGAATCGGCGCGCAGCTTGGGTTTGGAGTCGCTAGCACAAGATGCGCGGGTCACGGTTGATGCGCCTCCTCGGGGTGCGCGATCTCGGCTTGTGCGCTGTAGGAAAAGCGTTTCACGCTCCACAGTTTGTAGGGATCGACCGTGACCCAGTTTTTGGTGCGCAGCAGCGGACCATCAACGCAGATGCGCTGGATATGAAAGGCGTCGTCGCCGGGCCAGTTGTAGCCTCCGTAGGCGGAGCAAACCCCTTCGAATCCGGCGTCGTAGGCCAGGTGAAACGCGCGGTCGTTCATATTGGCGTGGCCGCCGTAGGGAAACGCGAAGTAACGCACCGGGCTGCCGACCGCCGCTTGCAGTTCTTCCCCGGCTGCCACGATCTCGTCATATAGCTTGAGCGGATTAGTGATCGGCCCCAGGTCGGTATGGCCACGGGTGTGCGCGCCGATCTCGATGCCCGCGCGGGCAACGGATCGCAACTGGGCAATGCTATTGGGGGCGAAGCGGTTGCCCATCTTGAGGTCGTGTGGAAAAAAAGTTCCGCGAATCACCGGATCGGTGCAGACGAAGTAGGTGACCGGAATCTTGCGCTGGATCACTAGCGGCAGCGCCCATTCGCTGTTGACCGCATAGCCGTCGTCGAAGGTGATTGCCACCGCCGTCTCGTCGTTCCGCCGGCCGCGGATGCGGCGCTGCGCCTCGGCCAACGAAATCAACTCGTAGTTGCGAGATAGCCAGTCGATCTGTTGTTCAAAATCTCGGGGCGCGATCGTCCAGCTATTGGCCGCGTCGTCCGCCACGCGATGGTAAGTAAGCACAATGATCGGGGCGGCGCCGGCCGCGCGCGCGCGGCGCTCTTGCCGCCAGCGATACGCATAGCTGCCGTAATACCAGGCGCCGAGGATGGCTCGTTTCCAAGGGGGCAAGCGACTACTCCGCGGGCGTTGCCTTGTGTTGATCCGACTTGCCGCGCTCGCGCCAGGCCGCGCGGACGCGCTTGGCCAGCAATTTGCCGCGCTGTGCGCCGCGCCAGATGATTTGCCGAACGCGCGCCGCAGGCTGCCCTGCGGTGATGCGCAAATCGACCAGCGCGATCGGTTGGGCCCGCCAATGCGCCTTGTATGGCTCGTCGCCGCGCATAAAGTCGAAGGCGCGGTAGCCGTCCTCTCCGCAGCGCCGTAGCGCGGCGATGGCGCCCAGCCAGCCGGGGCGATCGCTCGCGGCCTGGGGCTCAATGCCACTTTGGTAGAGGTACACCACGTCGCCGCCGGCCAGATCGAATTCGATGGCCACCGGCTGGCCGTTCAATTCGATCCACTGCAAACGCAGTTGATCCAGCTCCAGAAAGCGCTCGGCGACCAACTTCAAAAAGCCGTCGAACCCCGGCGTGGCGAAGCATCCCGGCTGGCCCAGGGTGTTGCGGCGGCGCTGGTGCAGATCGCGCAGAATATCGAGTCCACGATTCAATTCTTCCGCCGTCTCGACCCAGCACACCTTGGCCTCGCCGCTGTCGAAGCGGTTGCGAATCAACTTGCGCACCATGTTGCGCCGCGTGCCCGAGAGCGACTTGATGTACTCCTCCCACTCGGTCGGCAGTTCGAGCCGCCAGCAGTGGAGCGCCGGACGGCGATACACCACGTGGCCTGCCAGGGCAAACCGCATGGCCAACTCGGTTGCGGTAGGATCGTCGGCGACCACGGCTTCCAATTCCAACGCGTCCCACTGGCCGCGAAAGGTGGTGTTGAGCCAATTGGCGATCGACAACGTGACCGCCTCGCGCGCTCCGGGGGCCGTGAAAATAGTGAGATAGTCGCTGCACACCATGCCCGAACCAAGAAAGCGCAGTTCACGGCCGTAGATCGGTGAACGGTGGCAATACCAGGGAGCGAGCCCCACCAGGCGATCGGCGACGTCATAGACGGCGAGCACCGTCAGTTGATCGCGGCTGGTGGCAAAGAAGCGCCACCAGGCTTCGAGCCATTCCCAGCGCCGAAAGGGCACATCTTCGACTAAGGCGTTCCAGGGTTGTCGCAGCGCCGCCAAGCGGCCGGTATCGCTGATTCGCTCCACGCGCAGTCCGACAAAGGCGTCGCACTCTTGCGGCGTCTCGACCACGGGCTCATTGCATTCCAATACGGTCAAGTTCAAAGGAGCGTCTCCTGGAGATCAACGCGGATAAATGGCTAACGAACTGGCGGAGCGACAAGCGATTGTTTGAGCCACAGTCGGGCGGCGTCGCGCGCCAGCCATAGCGAGTTGCGCATGCGTGCGCCGCGATGGGGCGCCACCACGCGGGCCCGCAATGTGCGGCGGGGCACGGCGCGCCAATGCGCCTTGTACGGCTCGTCGCCGCGGAGAAAATCGTAGACGCGATAGCGACCCGCGATCGCGGCGCGGATGGCGGCCACCATCACCATTCGGCCCGGCTCCAGCGACAGCCACTCGGGGGCAATGCCGCCCTGATAGGCGTAAACCACGTCGCTGCCCAGCAGTTGATATTCCGCGGCGATCGGCTGACCATCGCGTTCGATCCAGTCGATGCGCGCCTGGTCGGCGGCCGCCAACCGACGGACCGCATCGCGATGAAACGCCACAAACTGCTCGGAATCGAAGCACCCCGGCCGCCCCAAACTGCGCTGGCGGCGCTGGTGCAGTTCAATGAGAATTTCAAGCGCCTGCGCCGCGTCCTCGACGCTTCGCGCGGTGTGGCAGGCCAGTCGATCATCATCCAGACGGCGCTCGGCGCGGCGCATTTGCTTGCGATGCGATTTCGACAGCGTGTCGAGATACGCGTCCCAGGTGGCGGGCAGGTCGATCCGCCAGCAGCACAGATCGGGCCGAACGTGCAAGGCGAGGCCACGGTGTTGCAACCCGCTCACCAATTGGCGCGTGGTGATGTCTTCGGCGTCGACGCCGGTCAACTCCAATGCGTCCCAATCGCGATAGCAAGACTGCGACAACCAATCGGCGACGGCGCCGGCCACCTCGGCTTCCCGTCCTGGCGCCGACAGCACGCTGAGGTAGTCGGAATAGATTTCGCCGGAACCGAGGAAGCGAATGACCTGGCCCCCTGTCAGCGAGCGCTCGCAGTACCAGGGGGCGATACCGACGACGGCGTCCTGGTCGTCGCTTGCCACCAGCGCCAACAGCGCGGCGTCGGGCCGCAGCGATTCATCATCGCATTGCCCGTAGTGCCGCCACCAACAATCGAGCCATTCGAAGGAACGAAACGGCACGCCGCGCGCCAGACGGTTCCAGTCTGGCGCCAGCAGGGCCATTTCGGTGGTGGTTTGCACAACGCGGATGCGCATGTTCGATTCACGCGAGCACGCTTGGCGCGCAATGGCCGCGGCGCGCGGCGACGGGCCGCGCTGGGCATCTGCGCTAGTGAAAGGTGCGTCATGCGCCGCGCTTTGCAACCCGGTGGGGCGACTCAAGCAGCGGTTTGTTCGCCGCCGCTACAATCGGCGCCATCGCGCCGATCGGCTCGGATCGACCGGCAAACAGCCCAGCGCGGCGCGGAGATTATCCGACGGCAATGAGCGGGCGCCGCAGAAAAAGCAATGGTTGAGCGACGAGAGCCTTCGCTCCGTGTCCGCTTTTAGAGGTCGATTGATGACTGCGCCCGCTTCGTCATTTTCGTTGCGCCCGATCGATTGTCTTGCCTTGGCCAGCAAGTACCGCTGGCGCTGGATCACCCCAACATTGGTGGGGCTGATCTTGGGGTCGATCTATGCCGCCGTGCGGCCCGACAAATGGGAGGCGGCGCAAGCGCTGCTCATCCGCAACGAAGCTTCCAACAACATCGACGGTGTGGGCAAGTTCCGCCATGTCGACGACATGAAGGTGACTCAGGAGACATTGCTCGAACTGGCCAAGGGGCGCCAGGTGCTTAGCGAAGCGCTGACCAAGGTGGGGCCGCCCAGCGGCTCGCCAGCGGCCCATTGGCCGACCGACATCGCGATTGAGCGATTGCGCAAGCATGTGAAACTGGCGCCTCCCAAGGGAGCCGAGTTCGGCAAGACGGAGTTGTTCTATCTCAAGGCGACCGATTCCGATCGTCAACGGTCCATCGATTTGGCCGCGGCAATCAGCATGTCGCTGCAAACTCGCTACCAGGAAGTGCTGAACAAAAAGGCCACCAGCATGGTGCGCGAGTTGGAAAACGGCGTCACATTGGCTAAAGCCTCGGTGGTCGAGTCGTCCAGCGAATTGGCCGCGATGGAATCGCAGGTCGGCGCCGATCTGGCCGAGTTGCGCATCTTGCACGCCTCTCCCTCGGGCACCAGCGACTTGCGACAAAAGGTCGTGTTCATCGAAGGAGAGATTCGTCGCTTGGAAACCACGCAGCGCAGCAATCAAGAGCTCGATTCGCTGTTGCGCGCGGCGCAGCAGGACCCCAGTCATTTGGTCGCGGCGCCGAACAGCCTGCTCGAATCGCAGCCCGCGCTCAAACGGCTTAAGGAGGGGCTCGTCGATGCACAAATCAAGACCGCGCAACTCGCTGGCATGATGACCGAGTCGCATCCGCAATTGATCGCCGCGCAAATCTCCGAGCAGCAAATTCGCAGCGAAATCCACGCCGAACTAGGGATTGCCATTCGCGGCGTCGAGGCCGACGCGCGGCTCCTGGCCGGGCAGGTGCAAAACTTGCAAAAACAACTCGACGAAACCAACGTGCGGCTGGCGCGCATTGCCAGGCTGCGAACCGACTACTCGAATTGCGTGGCCGAAGTGGAGCAGGCCAACAAGCTGTTGGCCATCGCCGAGGCCAATTTGGCCGACGCCCGCGCCAAGGAGTCGGGCGCCGAGCACGCCAGCTTGATCAACCGCATTGATGTGCCCGACGCCGGCACCAAGCCCGTGGGACCGGGGCGCGTGGCCACCGCGGGCATGGGCGCGGTCGCGGGCTTTTTGTTTGGCGTGGCGCTGTTGGTGATTACGATTCCGCTGCCGAGGCCCAATAATCCGACGAGCATTGGCGGGCGGTTGTTCGGTCGCCGCGCCATGGATGGGGTTCACGCGGGCCCCGTTGCGGAACCGCAGGCTGCTGCCCCAGCGCCTCTGCCCGCGACTTCGACATCCGCACGCCCGCAGGTCACACCAAACCAAGCGGCAGCCCCCTCCCCAAGCGCTCCCGATCGCCGCGGCGAAGCGCCACAAGTCAAATCGGCGCCGCGCCCGCCGCGGTCGACGACTGCGAGTGGGGAAAACTTGAACTTGAAGCAGGCGCTGGAACGCATCGGCAACGCGTAACGCCGGCCGCGCGTCGGATGCATCGAGACCACCGATTGACACTCAGCAGCGAAACCGGCCGCTATGGCGTTCATCATCTTTATTGCCGCACTCGTCTCGCTTGTTTGGCTGGCAGCCTATGTCCGGCGCGGATCGCTCATTTGGGCCGTGCTCGCGTTTCTGTTGCTCAATAGCTCGTTTGGCGTTTACTTCTGGCACGCGCAGGCCGGCCCCCTGCCGTTGACGCTCGATCGCATCGCGCTCGCGGTATTGCTGGGCGTGTTCGCGCTGCATTGGAAGATGGTCGACCGTGTCGCCAAACCATGGGCTCCCGCCGACACTTGGTTGATTGCCTTTCTGGCGGCCTTGATGTTCAGCACCTTCTCGCACGATTGGAATTCGGCGCCAGAAGAGACCGTGGCGCCGATCTGGCGACTCATCACCGGCTATCTCAGTCCGGCGATCATCTACGTAGTGGGGCGGCAAATGAGTTTTGGCGCCCGCCAATCCAAGCAGTTGCTAGCCGCGCTAACGTTGTTTGGCGTGTATCTGTCGATCACGGCCATCTTCGAGATCGCCGGACAATGGTCGCTGGTGTTCCCCAAGATCATCGCCGAGCCCACGCTCGGCTTTCACTTTGGCCGCGCTCGTGGGCCCATGCTGCACTCGGTCGCCTTTGGCTTCTATTTGGGGGCGTGTCTGGTGGCCGCGTGGCTTTGGTGTCCCAGATACGGGCGCGCGGGTGGGTTGCTCTTGGCCGCGCTCTCCCCGTTGTTCTTGTTGGCCATTTACCTCAGCTACACCCGCAGCGTGTGGATCGGCGCCGTGCTCGGATTGGGAGTGGTGCTCGCGCTGACGTTGCCGCGCTCCTGGCGGCCGTTGGTGCTGGGCGCGGGCATCGTGACCGGCGTGGCCGCGCTGGGCCTGGGTTGGGACAAGTTCATGGGCTTTGAACGCGAGTACTCCGCCGCGGGCACGCGCGAGTCGGCGAGCTTGCGTTCGAGTTTTGTGTATGTGTCGTGGAAGATGTTTTTGGACCACCCGCTGCTGGGCTGCGGCTTTGGTCAGTTCTATGTCGAAAAGATGCCCTACTTGTCGGACAGGTCGACGGAGATGGAACTGGAGGCGATCCGCCCGCTGATTCATCACAACATGCCCCTTGGCCTGCTGACCGAAACCGGGGTGATTGGCCTGGGGCTCTTCTTGGCGCTGGTTGCGGCCTGGAGCCGCGACGCCTGGCGATTGTGGAACTCCGACGCCGACCAGTGGGTGCGCTTGCAAGGGGCGTTCTGCCTGGCGCTATTGGGCGTGTATCTGCCGCAGGCGCTGTTTCACGAGATTTCGTACATGAACATGGTCCATATGCTATTGTTTTTTGTGGCGGGCGTCTCCACCGGCCTTTGTCAGGCACAATGCGTGCAATGGCATCCGGCGCGCGTGGCGGCCCCGCTCTCGTCTTGGCGGGCAAGTCCGACCTGATCACGGTCGGCAACCAGAATCATTGAAACCTTGTCGAGCATCATGACGGCCTTACCGTCTGCGCCGAATGTTTGTGGCTATGACGCGCCGCGGCATGACGTGCTGAACTTGAAGGCTGCATGTTGCGGCAAACGTTGGACGCGCGTTGCAAAAAGTCATCGTGCGGCAGGTTCGAATCATAACAATCAACGAAGCAACTCCGACCGGAAGCCTTGCGCAGATCAAGGCGCGGAAATGTGTTACGGCAACTGGCGGCGCCGCGCCGGCCAGACGGCGCGCCACGGCGCGGGCTTTGCGATTAGTGAAATCTCGCCAGGCGGCAAGTAATCGTCACGGCGACATCGGCAACACGGAAATCAACAGATGGAAACCATTTGCTCCCTCGACACGGTGCTCGAAAAGCTCGACCGCGTTGACGAACTGGTGCGCATTTCCGATACCGACGCCCCGGTGAGCCGAGTCACGCCGGCCCAGTTGCAAAGTAGCGCGCCGGCCGCCAAACGCGGCAAGGAAGCTCCGTCGCATCACGGCAAATTGCGACTGGTTCCCATCGCCGCCAGCGAATATGCCGGCGATCACCTGCTGATCGAGGCCGGCAATGCTTCGCGACTGTATCAATGCGTCAAGCGAGCCGCCGATGTGGCGGGCGCGATCGTGCTGCTCGTCCTGTTCTCGCCCATCATGCTCGTCACGCTGATTGCGCTGGCGATCACCACCCAAGGGAAACCGATTTTCCGCCAGGAGCGAGTAGGGCTCTGCGGCCGCCGTTTCCCGATGTTCAAGTTTCGCACGATGCACGTGAACGCCGCGCAGATGCAGCACCTGGTGAAGAATGAGAAGGACGGACCCATCTTCAAGAACAAGCGCGATCCGCGCATCACCAAGATTGGCCGTTGGCTGCGCGCGACCAGCATCGACGAGATGCCGCAGTTGTTCAATATTCTCTTGGGTCACATGTCGCTGGTCGGCCCCCGGCCGCCGGTGCCGAGCGAAGTGGCCAAGTATGAGCCGTGGCAACGCGCCCGACTGACCATCAAGCCCGGCCTCACCTGCCTCTGGCAAGTGAGCGGTCGCTGCGAGGTGGGCTTTGAGGATTGGGTGCGGATGGACATCTGGTATCGCAAGAACCAGAGTCTGCTCACCGATTTGAAGCTACTGATCAAGACGCCGCTGTCGGTGCTGAGCCAACGCGGAGCCTACTAACAGGCTGGCGAGAGAACTCGCTGCGTGTTGATCAACAAAACTCCTTTGCCCGCCAAGAGCCGCGAGCCAATGCTTGCGGCTCTTGGTGTTTTGGCGACCTGCCGCGCGGTTACGGCGCGACAGTGGTCGGAATTTGCTGCACCGGCGCCGACTCGGGCATGGCCGAATCGAAGCTGGCCGGCGCCACGACATTCAAGCCGGCATCGGTAAGATTGTTGGCCGGGGACGTGGTCGATGCGCCGGCGCGAGGATAGGTGCCGGTGCCTCCCGGCCGATATTCGCCGGCTGGCGGTTGGTAAGTGCCCGCCGGGGGTTGATAGGTGGGCACGCCAGCGGGCTGATAGCCCGTGGCGCCAGGGGCAAAGCCGGTTTGCGAGGGTTGGTAGCCCATGGGGTCGGCGGTGTAGCCAGACTGAGCGGCCGGAGGCGCCGCGGCGCTGGGATTCCACGGCTGGGCCGCGCCCGCCATGGGATCGGTCGCCGCGGGATACGCCGGCGCCTGCGTGGCCGGCATCGTCGGTTGTTGCGGATAGGCCGGCGCGGTGGCGGCGCCATACGCGGCGCTGCCGCGAGCATCGGCGGTTTGATACGACGGAGCGCCGTAGGGATTCGGCTGCTCGGCAATCGCATACGGATTGGGCGACATGCCTGCCGGCGCCGTTTGCGGCGCGGCGGCCATCTGCGGCTGCGCCGCCGGTGTGGTGTATTCGTTGTAGCCGGCGCTCATGGGATTCGCCGCGGCGCCATAGCCCCCCATGCTCGGATCGGCGGCGCGAGCATAGTCAGCGTTTTGATATTGGCTTTGCAGCGCCACATTGCCGGCGGTGGGATCCGTTTGCGGATAGCTGGCGGGCATCGCGGGCGTGCCGGCAGTCGGGTACTGATTGGCGTATCCGGCGGGGCTGGCCTCGTAGAGGCTATTATTGGCGTAACTTCCGCCCGGAGGCGTGGTGGGATAGCCTTGCGGAGCGCCAGTATAAGCGCCGGTGGTTTGCGGCGGGGTGTAGCCAGGATATCCGCTGCTGGGCGTGTGCGGCACGCCGTAGCCAGTAGCGGCCAGCGCCGAATCGGGACTGACGCTTTGCGATGGGAGTTGCGGATTGGCGCCGGCGACGCTCGTTTCGGCCAGATCCTTCTTGCCCCATGGCCACCAGCTAGGACTCTTCATCGCGAACGAATTACCGGTGCTTGTGCAGCCGGTGAAGATCGGCGCGACCAGGCAGAATACTGCCAACCAGAGCCTCGACATACGCATAAAAAAACGCTCCCGACGTTTCCAGGGAAGCGCAGGGAGCGTCCGGCGAGCGGCATCCGTGCCTTGCCGGCGTCCTCTTCCCTGAGGACAGTCTGTTTTCGATGTGATGCGGAGCCGGCGCGCGACGCGTGTTGTTCGCCAGCGCCAGCCTATGTACTGGTTATTCGGAATTTGCCGAAAGCAACCGTCAACAAAACTGCCCAAAGAGGGCGAAGAACTGGCGCCATGCCGTCATCCTGACATCCATGGCGAGGGCGGATTATAGAGTCGCGCGCCGCGCGGTCAACGGCAGTCTTTGGGCCGCTGTGTCAAATTTGCGAAGTGAGACAAACTGCGACATGCGCGCGTCGTGCCCCCGATCATCAAATACGCAAATTGGCGAATGGCGGCGATTCGACCCCCGGCGCTGGCGCCGCTAGCTGTCGGCATCGCTCATTCATCCCGCTGAAAAAAAAGTGGCCAAGGAGCAAGCGCTCGCTCGGCCACCAGATGTTGCCGCCAACTACGCGTGGGCTATTTGCTGCGCGCTTCTTTATAGCGCTCGCCCACGTGCTTCCAATTAATCACGTTGAAGAACGCCTCGACGTACTCGGGGCGTCGATTTTGATACTTGAGATAGTAGGCATGCTCCCAAACGTCGCACCCCAACAGCGGCGTGCTGCCGGCCATGATCGGGCTGTCTTGATTGGGGGTGCTTTCCACCACTAGCTTGCCGTTCTTGTCGAGCGATACCCAGGCCCAGCCGCTGCCAAATCGACCCAGCGCGGCGGCAGTAAAGTCCTTCTTGAAGTTGTCAAAGCCCTTCAAATCGCTGTCGATCGCCTTGGCCAAATCGCCCGTCGGCTCACAGCGCTCGCCGAGGATTTGCCAAAACATGCTGTGGTTGGCGTGTCCACCGCCATTGTTGCGAACCGCGGTGCGTACTTTTTCCGGTACCTGATCGAGGTTGGCGATCAATTTCTCGACGCTTTGCGAGCCGAGGTCCGTTCCTTCGAGCGCTTTGTTCAGGTTGTTCACGTAAGCGGCATGATGCTTGTCGTGGTGGATCTCCATCGTCTTGGCGTCGATGTAAGGCTCCAGCGCGTCAAAGGCGTAAGGCAACGGTGGAAGCTGATAGGCCATGGCACACCCCCTAGGTAGAGGTTGATGGTTGACAATGCGCGACATTTCGACCGCGCGGTCGACGTCTGCGTTGGGAACACGGTGCGAACTGCCCAGAGCATACCGAATGTTGAGCAAACTGGCAATGATTGGCGCCGTCGCGCCGCCTGGGACTGCCGTCGGCGAGCCGCGCTAGCTCGTCGATAGCCCCGCGGCCTGCTGAATCAGCGCCAGAATCCCGCGCCGCTGCTCGTTCAAGATGGCGATGCCCGCCACGGCGCTGTCAGCCAGTAATTGATTGCGTGAGATGATCGCGTTTTCCGTGGCGACATCGACCTCGTCGATTTGATCAATGGCGTTCTGCAGCTTCTCGTCGAAGCCATCGAACAACGCCGCGCTGGCCGCGATGGTTGCATTGGCGAAGCCATCCACCAGCCCTTCCACGCGCGTTAGCTTGCCGAGCGCCTCGTCGACGATGCGGACGGCCGCGCTGGCGCCGGCGCCAAGTCCTGCCTTGGCGCCTCCGGTGGCGAGCTGCGACAGATTGCCGGACAGTCCACCGAGCCGGGCGGGCTGTAAACCGGGAATGGCCAGCACCGCGCGGTCGCTGATGCTGGTCGACAGGTTGAATGAGAGCGCTTCGCCAGATATCTCGACCGAGCTGAACATGCCGGTGAATCCCGCCGCGAACTCGACACTGGCCGAGAGCGTGCCGCTTTGTATTTCGAACCGATTGCCGTCGCCAATCACGACTTGTCCGTTGATGGTGGCCACGGCATCGACGCCATGTGCGGCGCTATCGGCCCCGAGGCCAGTGACCGCAAACACGCCAGATGTCGCCGCTACCCCGACTGTTGCTTGGCTGCCATAGGCGATGCTCTGAAACGAAAGCGTGTCGCCCGCGACGCTGGCAACCACGCCCGTGGCGTGACTCTCGTTATTGATGGCGTCGCGCAGACTGGTGAGGCTTTGTCCGATGGTCACGCTGATGTTGGCGCCGCCGCGGTCGCCGGTGACGGTGATGTTCGCCGTCGCGGTGGCGACACCCCCCATGCCGGTGTAGCTGGCCTGAGCCGTGCTGGCGGTCGAAATCACGCCGCCGGCGATCGACTGTGCAGCCGCGTTGCCGAGCGAGTACGCTTGAATATCAATGATCTGATTGGGATCGACGCCAGCGTAAACAAAGTCGGCTCCTCCGCCCAGTAATTGGCGACCGTCGATGTCTTGCCCCACGATTTGCGTGATTGCGGAGATCGCCTGATCGATCGCGGCTTGATGCGCCGCGCGCTGGTCGGGCGTTAGCGCCTGATCGACGTCGGCGACTGCTTGTTCGCGAATGGCGTCGAGTTGCGTGCGGATCTGGTCGATTGCCAACTGGGCGCGGCTGACCATCGTCGAGGCGCTGGCGACATTCGCCGTCGCGCCCTGCACCAGCGACTGCTCGTTCTGCAGCCGACTCAACTCCAAGAAGGCCGCCGGATTGTCGTGCGGAGAGTTGATTTTGCGCCCCGAGGCGATGCGCGCGCTGGCCAAGGTGATCTCGTTGTTGGCGGCCGCAAGCTGTTTGATCAACAGTCGTTCGCCGGCGCTGATCGTGGGACCGATGCGCGTCATGTCACTGCCTGCCAGTGGGCGCGGGGTGGGTTGCGATTGGCGGATGGGGGCGTTGCCCGCACAATTCTACGTCACGAGCGGCATTGGCGGCGCCGCCGCGAAGCACGTGTCTGTGCCGGTATTGTGGGCTGTGCCCGTCGCTACCGCGCAGAGCCCGTGACGGCATGCCGCAGATTGGTCACGATTTCGGCGAGTGATTGGCCGGTTTGTTGTGGTCCCAGATAGACCACCGTGTTACGGCCACGTTCCTTGGCGCAGAACAACGCGCGATCAGCCCGCTCGAGCATCCCTTGTGGCGTGTCGCCCGGCCGGACTTCGGTGACGCCGAAGCTGGCGCTGATATGCTTGCCTCCCAGGGCCGAGATCGGCAATTCGCTCACGGCGCGGCGAATCTCATCGGCGCGATGGGTGGCCGCCGCGCCAGGACAATCGGCTAGCAAGATGGCGAATTCCTCGCCACCATAGCGCGCCACGAGGTCGCCCAAACGGCAGAAGCTCTTGAGCAGTCGCGCCAGGGTCGCCAGCACGATATCGCCGACCGGATGGCCATAATGGTCGTTGATCGACTTGAAGTGGTCGAGATCGACCATCACCAAGCTATAGGGCGAATGTCGTTCGAGATGCACGGCCACGAAGGAGGAGTGGACTCGATCGAACTCGGCCCGATTGGCCACCTGCGTCAGCGGATCGCGCGTGGCCAGCTCGTGCAGTTGTTGGCAGCGCGCCTCCAGTGATAAGGTGGAAGAGACGTCGCGCCAGACCACGGCGGCCCCTTGCAACTCGCCGTCGTGTTCGAAAACCGGAATCACATGCATCTCGACGGGCACGAACCGGCCGCCCCGGCCGCGTAGTTCGAGCCGGCGAATGACTTGTTCGCCCGTCGCCAGCGCAGCGCCAATGGGACAGTCGCTGTCGGTGATGGCTCGATGTTCCTCGTCGCGAAGCGCCAGATGCCGACAGCTCCAAACGCGTCCCAGCACTTCGGCGGCGTCGATGCCGGTCATGCGCTCCGCGGCGCAGTTCCATGCCGACATGGTCCCGTCGGCGCCGACCAGCAGCACGCCGTCGGCGAGATTATCGACCAATGCCTGATGGAAGAGAGGAGCGTTCACGCGGCGGACTCATACAGGTAGGTGCCCCTCTAATCGTATGTCGCGCCGCGCGCCAAGCGAAGCGCGGCCGCTTGTGGCGGCTTTGAGAGGGGGCTATTCTACGCCGGAATAATCGTTGCGCGTCGCCTGTTCGCTCCGATCGTAGCGGCGCCGCTCGCCGAATCAGGGAGGCCCAAAGTTGCGACTGGTCACTTATCAAAGCGAACGGGGGCCGCGGCTCGCCGCCGTCGTCGCCGACGGGTTTGTCGATCTGAACGACGCCGACGCGTCGTTGCCGTGCAGCTTGAAGGAGCTGTTGCACCGTGGCAGCGGTATCTTGCGGACCGTGGGACATGCCGCCGAAATCGGCAAAGCGTTCGACCCGCTAACTGTGCGGCTGCTGCCCCCCGTGCCTGATCCGCAGAAGGTGATCTGCGTTGGCCTGAACTACGCCGATCACGCGCGCGAAAGCGGCGCCGAGCCTCCCACGGAGCCGGTGCTGTTCAACAAATTTCCCTCGGCGCTGGTGGCCGACGGCGCGCCGATTGTCCTACCGCCGATCAGTCAGGAAGTTGATTACGAAGCCGAACTGGTGGTAGTGATCGGCCGCGCGGGACACTGCATTCGTCAAGTCGACGCCATGCACCATGTCGCCGGCTACACCATTGGCAACGACGTCTCGGCCCGTGACTGGCAGCTTCGCAAGCCAGGACGCCAGTGGCTGTTGGGCAAGACATTCGACACCTTCGCGCCGGTCGGGCCGGCTATGGTAACTGCCGACGAGGTCGATCCCGGCGCTTTGCAGGTGCAGTTTCGCCGCAATGGCGAAACCTTGCAAAACTCCAATACCCGAGAGTTCATCTTCAAGCTCGATAAGCTAATCGCCTATATCTCGCGCGTTTGCACGCTGCAGCCGGGCGACTTGATCTTCACGGGCACGCCGCCCGGCGTGGGTTTTGCGCGCAAGCCCCCAATTTTCTTACAGCCCGGCGACGTGTGTGAGGTGGAAATCGAGGGGCTGGGCGTGCTCACCAATCCGGTCGTGAGCCAAAAGCCGTAGCAGCACAGCCGCCTGGGAGCGAACTAGGCTGCCAGTCGGCTTGGTGTGCCAGTTGCGGCAAGCGATAGCGCATGTTGAACGCGCGCTACGACGCTCGACCAGTCTCCCGTGGCCGTTTGTCGAAACAGCCGCATGCGTGGATACCAGGGGGAATCATCTCGATCGACCAGCCAGCGCCAGTCGGCGCTGAACGGTAGCAGGGTCCAAGTTTCGACTCCCACTGCGCCGGCCAGGTGCGCGGTGGTGTTGTCGACCGTAATCACCAAATCGAGCGCCGCGATCAGCGCCGCCAGATCGTCGAGGTCGACGAGCGGGTTGAGTCCCGGCGGGCGGTGGATCGTGATCTTTCCATCGGCGCCGATGGTCGCCAGTTCCGCGCCCACCTCGCCATATTGCAGGCACACCATGCCGACACCAGGAACTTGCGCTAGTGGCCGCCATTGCGCCAGCGGCGAAGTGCGTTTGCGGCGTTGTTCTGGAGTGCGGCCGCCGATCCACGAAACGCCCACCGTCACACGCGCGCCCAGCCCCGCCAGCCACCCCCGCCAGTGCCGCAACCGTTTCGGGCAGGGCTGTAGATGGGCGCTGGCGCGCGGAAAATCGCTTTCGGAATTGCGGAAGCGTCGCGGCAAGCTGCCGAGCCGAATCACGTAGTCGAACGAAGGCGCAAGCTGCTCGATTCGCGTGCCGGCCTGATGCGCAGCGACCTGGGCGCCGGCGTACGTGCGCTGGACCAGCGGCGCTAAACGCGGGTCGCACGTGACCGTCACCGCGCGAGCGACGCGGAGCAAGTCGCTCAAGCACGACAGAAACATAATCTGCGAGCCGACCCCTTGTTCGGCCACCACCAACACGCGGCGACCATGCAGATCGGCTGGCGGATCAAATGGTCGTGCTCTTCCGTCGCGTAGCTCATACCCCTCCCAGCCGCCACTCCACTCGCCGAGCGACAATTGCGCGAGCGCGGAATTGTACGCCGACTGTATCTGATGCGGATGATGCGCCGAGCAGTCGTCGAAGGCGCGAATCGCTTCTTGCCGGCGACCTGCCTCGACCAGCGCGTTGCCCAGGGTCAATAGCGCATTGGCGTGAGTGGGCGCGATGGCGAGCGCGCGGCGGCTGCTTGCCAGCGCGTCGCCAACTCGGCCGGCGCCAAGCTGCGCAACGGCGAGGTTGGCCAACAGATCAGCCGAACCGGGCGATAAACTCGCGGCGGTCGTCAGCGCCGCCGCCGCGCGGTCAAAATCTTCTTGATCAGCGTGCAGACAACCCAGATTCTGCCAGGCCGCTGCGAGCGACGGATCGAGCTGGCAGGCCAATTGGTAGCACGCCAATGCCTGATCGCCTTCGTCGCGCTGGCGGAACGAGTCGCCCAATAAGAGGCGAGCCCGCGCGTCGCGCGGCGCCAGGCGCGAGGCTTGCAAGAGATGTTGATGCGCCGCCGCCTGCGCGCCGCTGGCCAGATGGAGTTGTGCGAGATTGGCGTGCAGCAGCGCTAAATCGGGAGCGATTGCCAACCCGGCCTGATACTCGGCGATGGCCGCGCCGCGTTCGCCCGCCGCAGCCAGCGCGCCCGCCAGGTCGTTGCGTAGTTCGGCGCTCTTGGGTTGTCTGGCGACGGCGCGCCGCAATAAATCAATTGCAGCGCGAAGTTGCCCTGCGGCGTGCAACAAGAGACCATATCGATGCAGCGTCTGGACGCAATCTGGCTGGCGAGCGAGGAGTTGCTGGTAGAGTCGCTCGGCCTCGGCCATGCGCCCCGCGCGATGCAGCGTCAGCGCGCGATCGAGCATGGGTTGCGAAGCGGCCATCCGTGGCGTCTCTCAATAGAGATACGAAAAACGGGGTCGATTGTAGCCGTGGAGTCCAACGGCCGGCAAGGCGGACTGGGATAGCTGGGCAAGCCGCCGCGCGGCGTGATTAAGCGGGCTGTTAGTGGACCTCGGCCAGGGCGCCGACGCGATGCGGTTCGGGCACGACCGTGACGCGCGGCGCCTCTGCGGGTCGCCGCCGGCCGCCCGCGAGCAAATCGCGGATCGAAAACACGAGGCTGAAGATCGTGGGCACAAAAATCAAGGTGAATACGGTCGAGAACACCAGGCCCCCGAGCAGCACCGCGCCGAGCCCGCGATACAGCTCGCTGCCGGCGCCAAACACGAACATGGTGCCATGCGTGATGAGGCCAAAGGGATCGAATCCGCACAATGGCAGCAGTCCGAAGAGGCCGATGGACGCGGTCATGAAGATCGGTCGAATGCGCGTGCGCACGCTTTCGATCACCGCGGCGTGCGGGTCCATCCCGTCGTCGCGCATGTGGTTGAGCGCTTGCTCGACAATCAAGATCGGATTGTTGACCACCGTGCCAATCAAGATGATGAAACCGAGCATGGTGAGCACGTCGAGCGGTTGCAGCACCGATTGATTCAACAGCCACAGACCGAAGAAACCACCAACGGCGCCGAGCGGCACGCTCAAGATGATGATGAACGGATACAACCAAGACTCAAACAAGGCCGACATCACCAGATAGGTGATGATGAACGCCAAGAGCAGATTCCAGCGCATCGATTGCCAGGTGGTGTTCAGCTTGTCTGCGGTGCCGGAAAAGTTGATCTGGTAGGCCCCGCCCAGTTCGCCTGAGCGGACAATCGGATCGACAATCTTGGTGCTGATCACGTTCATCGCTTCTTCCAGCGGCATGCTGGCGGGGGGCGAAACCTGAATGGTGATGGCGCGCATCCGCTCGCGATGGTTGATCTGCTCGGGGCCGCTCGACAGCTCCACGTCGGCCACGGCGGCCAACGGCACCAATTCGCCATTGGGCGTGGCGATCGACAGTCCCCACAAGTCCTGCGTGCGCGTGACGAACTGTTCTTGTCCGATGATCGATAAGTCGATCTTGTCCCCTCCCACAAAATAGTCGCTGGCATAGGCGCCATCGACCAGCGCGTCGACCGTGTAGCCCAGGTCGGTGGCGTTCACGCCCATATCGGCCGCCTGTTGCCATTTGGGAGTGATGTGCATTTCGGGACTGGAGAGATCGAGGCTTGGCTCCGGCAGGGCCTGCGCTTCCGGAATCAGTTGCATCACGTCGCGCATCACGCGGCCGCCGAGACCCACGAGCTTTTCGATCTCCGGGCCGGTGATTTCCACATCCACGGTACGGCCGCCGCTCAAGCCACGCTCGAACAGGCTGGTTTGCTTGGCGATCAAGATCGTGCCTGGTATGTCGCGCCCCATCTCCTTGAGCAGATTCACCAATTCGCCCGCACGCAGCGCGTCGTCGGAGCGCACGCCCATGAACAGCGACCGGCCCCGCGCGACGTAAAACATGTCGGAGATGACGGGATATTTGAGTTTGGCGGCCTCGGGCGTGCCCGGGTCAACGTCCCAATAAGGTTGCAGCCGATTTTCGACGATCTCGCCGATCCGCGCCAGTTGATCGAGGTTGTACCCCGGCGGCGGCAGGATGATGGCGATCACCAAATTGCGGTTGCCCGACGGCAGGTAATCGATTTTCGGCATGAGTAGCCAACTCAAGAACACCGAGACGCCGACCATGCCGCCGGCCACCACCAGTTGCCGCAACGTGGATCGCTGCAGCCACACATTGGCGCCGACCACCGTATTGACGAACCAGACGCCAAATCGATCGAGGGGGCGCGTGATCAGATGCCCCAAGCTGGCCAATTCGTCCTGGCGACGGCGCCAGAATGAGCGCCGGCCAGTCGATCGCAGCGGCGCTTCTTCCGGCGCGTGCGAATGGCGCAGGATGATTGCCGCCGCGGTCGGCACCATCACCAGCGCCACGAGCAGCGAGAAGCAAAGCGCCGCGCTCACAGCTAGCGCGATATCGCGAAACAGTTGCCCCGCCTCGTCACGCACAAACAGCACTGGCAAGAACACCGCCAGGTTGGCCAACGACGAGGCCACGACGGCGCCCCATACTTCCTTGGTTCCGCGCACTGTCGCCGCGGCGGCGGTATCTCCCTGCTGGTAGTGCCGATACACGTTCTCCAACACCACAATGAAGTTGTCGACCAGCATGCCCACCGCGAACGCGATGCCCGCCATGCTCAGCACGTTCAGCGATCTGCCCATGAGGCTGAGCGCCAAAAACATGCCGATCGTGCTGACCCCGATCGCCAGAAAGATGACCAAAGCCGACCGAAAGCTGCGCAAAAAGAGCAGCAGCACGATCATCGTGAGCACCGATCCCTCGACGATGTTCTCTTTGACCATATCCATCGACGAGTAAATGTATTCGGTCTCGTCATAGACCTGCGTGAGCTGCATGCCGCGCTGCTTCAAAATGCCGTCGTTCAGCTCGACGGTCGCCTCGCGAATGCCCGCCATCACGTCCAGCACGTTGGCGTTGTTGCGCCGCCGCGCGTTGAGGTTGATCACCGAGTCGCCAAACCGCCGCGACATTCCATCGGGCTTCTTGTGTCCCAGGCGGATCTCCGCCACATCGCGCACGTAGACCGGCGCGCCGTCGCGGCGGGCGATGATCACATTGGCCACCTGCTCCGGCGCGCGAAACTGCCCTAGCGTGCGCACCACATAGCGGCGTTTGCCTTCCCAGAAGTCGCCGCCCGAGGTGTCTTTATTTTGGCCGCGCAGCGCCAATCGCACATCCATGATGGTCAGTTGGCGGGCCGCCAGCCGTTCGGGATCGACCACAACCTGCAACTCTTCTTCGCGCCCGGCCATCACTTCGGCATTGGAGACGCCGCCCACGCGCTCCAGTCGAGCCTCGATGAAGTCTTTGGCAAACCGCCGCTCCTTGGTCACGTCGACTAGGGCAGGCAATAACTCCTTGGCCTCGGGATGTTGCTTGACCAGCCGTTTGAGGCGGAACATCGCCTTGCCCGGATTGTCGGTGTCGCGAATCCGCTTCACCTCCGCGGCCAAATTCGGATGTGCGGCCATGAAGCGATCGAGCGTCTCGCGTTCGGGCGGCCGCGTGCTGAGCACAAACCAGGCGATCGGCCGGTCCGAAGAGTCCGATGTGCTGATGACGGCGCGATCGGCGTTCTCCGGATACTCTTCGACCTGATTGAGTCGCGTGTTGACCAGCAGCAGCGCCTCGCGCATATCAGTGCCGATCTCGAACTCCATCGTGATCTGCCCAAACGAGTCCATGCTCTGCGAGGTCATCTTGCTGACCCCTTCGACGCTCTGAAGCTGCTCTTCCTGCTCCTGAATGATCTCGCGCTCCACCTCCTGCGGGCTGGCGCCGGGCCAACGCGTCTCCACGCTCAGCGTGGGAATCTGCACTTCCGGCACCAACTGCATCGGCATTCGCGCCAAGGCGATCACGCCGAACAGGCAGAGCAGAATCACGGCGACCGACACCTTGACCGGATTCTCGACGAAGGACTCGATCAATTGCATGGCTGTCCCTATCGTCCCGAAGCGCCACCGCCGTTGGGCGATCGCAGTGGCTGGGTTTGATCGATCACGCCGCCGACCTTGCGGGGGTCGGTGACGCGAGACTCGTCGGATACAGTAATTCGCTTCTGTAGCTCGGCGGCGGAAATTGTGCGCACGATCGCCACCTCTTGCTGCGGGCGCAAGCGCTCGTTGCCTTCGACCACCACCGTTTGTCCGGGCCGCACGTCGCCAGTCACCTGAATCAGGCCGCCGCTGGCCACGCCGATCTCGACCGGCACGGTGCGCACTTTGCCTTGCTTGGCGCCGGCCGCGGCGTCGATCACATAGACCAATGCTTGCGGTCCACCCAGCACCACGGCGTCTTTGGGCACCAGCGTGGCCACGGTGGGCTGCCCGACCGGCAGCGTCACACGCGCGAACATGCCGCTCTTGAGCACCGGGGCCCCCGCGACAATGCGGTTCTCCAGTCGCACGCGCACCGGAAAGGTCCGCGAGCGCACATCGGCCTGCGCCACGATCACCGCCACCTCGCCAGTGAAGGTTTCATTCGGAATGGCGCCGATCTCCACCCGCGCCGGCGCGCCGATCTGTATCTGCTGGATATAGTCCTCCAGCACCAGCGCTTCGACATCGACCTTGTCCAGTTCGACGATGTCGACCACGGGATCGCCCGACTTCAGCCATTGGCCGACTTCGGTGTTCTCTTTGATGATGTACCCGTCGAACGGCGCCACGATCGTGTGCCGCTCAAGAATGTCCTCCAGGCGATGGGTTTCTTCCTCGGCGACCAAGACCTGCGCTTCGGCCTGCGCGATTTCCTCGGGGCGCGGTCCAGTGACCGCCATCTCGTAGGCGGCCTGGGCCTCGAGAAAGTCTTGTTGCGCCTTGATCGCCGCCGAAGTGGCGATGTCGAGCTCTTCCTGGCTGGTGGCGTGGCGATCAAAAAGCTGCTTGGTGCGATCGGCTCGCGATCGAGTGTAGCCCACCTGCGATTCGGCGCCGAGCATTCGCGCCTTGGCCTGTGCCACTTCCTCGGGTCGGGAGCCGTTCTTCAGTTCGGCCAGCTCTTGCTGGCGAAAAGCCAACGTCGCCTTGGCTGCTTGCAGTTGAATCTCGTACGTCTTGGTGCGCACCTGGCACAGGGGTTGATTCTTGGCGACGCGGTCCCCCTCATTGACCATGAAATCGAGTACTCGGCCATCGACGGCGCTGCCCACGGTGCTCTTGCGCAAAGGCGCCACGGTGGCGACAAAGCTCTTGCCGCTGGCCACTTGCTGCTCGACTGCTTGCGAAACGGCCACGTTCACCGGGCCCGGCGGCTGGGACCAGGCCGGCGTGGCGAACCCCAACACCAGCAGCGCCACGGCGCCAACCGTGAATTGCCGTGTTCTGTGAATAACTCGCATATCCCTACTTCCTTTGGCCGCCATCTAAGCGACCTCTGTTTCGATTCGTTGCGGCGCGCGCATGTTGTCGAGCACGTCGGACAACAGCCGCTTCAGGCGCTCGCGATCCGCGGGCGCAAAGCCGCGTGTGGCCCGTTCGCGCACGCGGCGCGCGCAGTTCACACCTTGTTCCCAAACGGACTTTGCCTTGGGCTTGGGATAGACCACCCGCTTGCGGCGATCTTCGGGGCAGGTGCGCCGGCCGATGATTCCGTCGCGCTCCATGCGCGCTAAGACACTGACCAGCGTGGCGGGTTCAATGTCCATGCGATCGGCAAGTTCCGATTGCGGCAGCGGGCCTTCCAACGAGAGCCACGCCAGTACTTGCCATTGGCGGTGCGTAATGCCGTGTGGCGCCAACTCTTCATTCAGCGCGCGGTGCATGGCATGGGCGGTCATCGCCACCCAGTAGCCGACACTCTCTTCAAAGTCGTACTGCAGCATCGAATTCGGCCCCCTCGCGCCGATGCTTAGATATCTAATGATTCTTTCCCATAGTCTAGATGCGTTGGCCCGCGGAGGCAAGTTGCCATGCGCATCCCCAGTTAGCAGGGATGCTTAAGACCATGGACCGCTGCGACATCGCGCAATGTGCGCGTTGCGGAAACTGTTTGCCGCAATAACTCTACAGCAAGTTTGGCTGTGCGCTCGACGACGAGTTGAAGGGCGTCGCTCTCAACTACTCCAAAGTCGGACCCGCCGCCTCGGTGGTCTTGCCGCCGACGCGCCACGCCGATACGCCGTCGATGCTCGACACGATCAGGGCTGGCGCATCGTCGATGCGCGCCACCGCCAGCCCGGTGAGTTGCGCGCCATGATGAAAGCGATCGACCAGCCTGCCGTCGCGATCCAGAATATGAATCGAACTGTCGGCGGCGGCCACCACCCATTGTGCGCGATTCTCGACCAGTGGTCCCCAAGTCACGTTCTCGATCGGTTGCTCGTGCAAGCCCGCCGGCAGATCGTAACTCCAAAGCTCCTTGCCTTCGGAGTCAAAACCCACGAGCACGTCGCGGCCTTCGTCGACTGGCGACAAGGCGCATAGTTCGCTGGCGCCATCGCCATCCAAATCGGCCGCGTACACCGCGCGTAAAAAGCGTTTGTCGACGGCGATCTCTTTTTCCAGCTTGCCGTTGAGGTCAATCACCGCCAGTGTGCCGCGACCATGGGCCGCTAGCAGCTTGGCCGCCGACCCGGCGGCCAGCACGGCCGGTGTGACGCGATAGACATTTTCCATCTCGCCAGCGGTCCAGCGACTGGTTCCCGATAATTCGAGCAGTTCCACACCCCGCGTTCCCCAATAGCCGATGGCCAGCTCCGGCGTTTGATCGGCGTCGAGATCGGTGAATGCCACGTCGGCCACTTCGGCGTCTGTGCCGGCCGGATGTGTGAGCAGCTTGCTAAATGTCTCATCGAACAGGTGCATTTGCTTTTGCGCGCTGGCCGAGCCGACATAGCGGCGCGCGCCATCGGGCAGTTGCGCTACGCGCAGATAACTGACCACGGTCATTTCCGGCGTCGGCAGTTCCTTGCGCTCGACCAGCCCGCCTTGCGCATCGAGCCGGGCGACGCCGCGCCAGCCCTCGTTCACCAACAACTCCGTGGCGCCCTCGGGCGTGGTGGCGGGCCACACATTGCCGGGCTGCTTGAGCTCGGTGTTGTTCCAAAGTTGCGTCAGCGTCAAAGTGCTTGGCTCAGAGCGAGAGGCGATCTGCGCCTTGATTTGTGGCGTCGATTCACCAGTTGGCGCGGGGGCGCTTAGCTCTGCTTCGTATTGCGATTTGCGCCTTTCATAGCGGGCCAGCGCGTCGGGATGAATGTCGGTCCCGGCCAGCAGCTTGTCGACACGAGCGGGCAACTCCTTGGCCAACTCAGGATTCATGCCCAACTCGTTGTCCTGAATTGTTCCGTCGGGTCCCAGGATGAACAGATTCGGGATTCCCTCGACCTGAAAGGTCTTGGCCGCCGTCTGGTCCAGGTCGCGCGCAATCGGAATCTCGAGCCCCGCCTTGGCAAAGGTCTCTTCGATGGTTTGCGGCGTGACCTCGGTCTGATCGAGACTCACCGCGACAAACTCCACGCGATCGTCGTCCTTGTACTTCTCGTACACCTCCTGCAGGTGTGGCAGATTCTCCAAACACGGCCCGCACCAGGTGGCCCAGAAGTCGACAATCGCCACCTTGCCGGCCAGCGACTCGCGCGTGACGGGCGTGCCGTCGAGCCGCTTGAACTCGAAGTCGCCAACTTTTTCGCCCAGCAACTTCGAGGGCTGTGGCGGCGCCGGCATTAGCGGTCGCAGATCGAACTGCGCCACCAGCTTGGCGTCGGCCGGTGTCTCGAATCGAAACGCCACGTCCTCGATCTTGGTGTCGAGCTTGGCGCCTTTGAGGTCGGCCCAAAGTTGCAGCCCGCTAATGGGGCCACCCATCTGAGATTCCAAGTGTTTCTTTAGCTCCAGCGTCGGAAACTCGATCCGCCGCAGCACGCGCGTGTTCTGACCGATCCAAAACAGCAGCTCGCCATCAGGCCGATCGATCTGTATCCGGTCGCACAACTCGTCTTCGATCGTGGCGCTGTCGAGTCGTCGCGCGGGCTTGGCCCCCTCGGTCACTGACTTCAAAAAGTCGCTGGTCAGCAACAGCGCCAACTGCGGAGAACTGCCGGCAATCTGCTGTGTCAGTCCTTGCCGCAACGCCTCGTCGGCATACAGCGCTTCGAGCGTCATGGTCTCCGGCGCCGCCGCCTCCAGCACTTGCTTATCGAGATCGGCCACCGTGGCGCGCAGTTTGTCGCCGTCGCAAACCGCAATCACGTTGTAACAATGCAGACGCAGCTTATTGGGCCGCGCCAGCGCCACGGAAAAGTCGACGCGCTCGTCGACTTGTTGCTCTTCGCCCATGGTGAATTTGAGATGCAGCTCGCCAGAGTCGGCATATGTCTTGGCGCTCTGATACGCCATCGTCATGTCGGCCAGCACCTGATCGGCCGATAGCTTGGCGCTAGCGTGGGGCGCGGGAGTCGCGCTGTCGGAGCAGCCCGCCACCCAAGGCAAAATCGCCGCGGCCGCGACGGTTCCTAACAACCAATGCCAAAGAATGACGACCGAGCCGCGATTCATACTCACTTCCTTGCGATAAACTGACATGGGCGCTGGCGCGCCTGAAAAGGCGGCGGCATTATTCTCGCCCCTTTGTTCGACGTAAAGCTCGATTCTTGACCCCCCGATTCGCACCCCGATATGATGGCCGCCTGTGGCGGGCGACCCAGCCTATGGTGTTGCCCGCCTTTGCTTTTGGACGAACCAGTTGGCACTTGGCATGCAGTTGGACTTGCGATACGGAAATGGCGCCTCGCTGGGCCTGGAAATCGACGACACCGCGCTCGTGGCTGACTATTCCCAGCCCCGCGTCGCAAATCTGCCCGATCCTGGCGCCGAGACGTTGCTAGCACTGGCCAGCCCGCTCGAATTTCCTTCGCTGGACCAAGCGGTCACGCCTGGCGATATGGTGACCATCGCGATTGGCGGCGGTGTGCCGCGCGCCGCCGCGCTCGTGCGTCCCATTGTCGACTTGTTGCTACGGTGCGGCGTCTCCGCCGACTCGATTGTCGTGCTGCGCAGTCCGGCCAATGTGCAGCGGGGGGCGGAGGATCCGTGTGCGGAACTGCCCCCAGAGGTCCGCGGCGCGGTTCAGTCGTTGATTCACGACCCGAATGATCGGAGTTCGCTGGCCTATCTGGCGGCCACGGCCGACGCGCGGCCGATCTACCTCAACCGCGCGTTGTGCGACGCCGATCTGGTCATTCCGATCGCGGCCGCGCAAAGCGGCCCCGCCGATGGCGCCTATGGCGGCGGCCTGTATCCCACCTTCTCGAACCAAGAAACCCAAAAACGATATCGCAACCCATTGCTCCGAGATGCCGACTCCGAGGTGGCCGCGCGAGCCCGCAGCGAAGCCAACGAGGTCGCCTGGTTGCTTGGCCTCCTGTTCGCGATCCAGGTGGCGCCGGGCGCCGATGCGGGCATCGCCGCGGTCTTGGCCGGAAGCTATGAGAGCGTTTGCCGTCGAGCGCGCGAGTTGTCGCTGGAAATCTGGGATTGGCCAATCGAACGGCGGGCCAGTCTGGTGGTGGCGGCCGTGGATGGCGGCGCCCCCGAACAGACTTGGGAAAACATCGGGCGCGCGCTGGCCGCCGCAAATCGGGCGGTGGTCGACGAAGGCGCCATCGCCATTGTGTCGGACTTGGCTGGCGATCCTGGGCTGGCGATCCAGATGTTGGCTGAAATAGAAGATCGGCGCGCGGCCCTGGCGGAGATCAAGAAGCAGCGCCCCGACGATCTAGTGCCCGCGATTCAGTTGGCCAAGGCGGCGGCGCGTGCTCAGGTGTACTTGCTCAGCCATCTCGATGAGGCGCTAGTGGAGCGCCTGGGGTTGGCGCGGGTGGACGAAGCGCAAGACGTGGCCCGGTTGGCCCGCCGGCATCGCTCCTGCACGGTGCTAGGCAGCGCCCAACATGGCATGCCGCGCGTGGCGGACTAGCGCCCGTCAGCGGTCAGTCGGCAATTCAATTTCCCTTGCTGCCGCGTGCATTGGCCAGGCGGCGGATATACACTCTCGGTCAGTTACCGACGGTCCGTGTGACATTCAAACTTTGACAGAGTTGCACTCCATGCGTATTCCATCGATTTTTGGCGCGTTGTGTGTTTTAGCCTCGGTCGCGTTTCAACCCCTTGTCGCCGCGCTGGCCGATGAGCCGCCGGCCGACGTCGAACTTCGCAAGAACGTCGTCTACGGCAAGGCGGGAGACGAGGAGCTCACCCTGCATCTTGCCCGGCCGAAGAAGATTGACTCTACGCTGCCAGTCATCGTCTACATTCACGGCGGCGGTTGGCGCGCCGGCAACAAAGACGGGCATCTCGACGAGATCCAAGCAGCGGCCCAACGTGGATATATCTCGGCCAGTGTCGGCTATCGCTTTGCCCCGGCGCACATCTTTCCAGCGCAGGTGGAAGATGTGAAATGCGCGATTCGCTACCTGCGCGCCAATGCCAAGGAGTTGTCGCTCAATCCCGAGCGCATCGGCGCCATCGGTTACTCGGCGGGAGCGCACTTGTCGATGATGCTCGGCACGATGGATTCGGCCGACGGACTGGAGGGGAGCGGCGGCTCGCCAGACCAATCGAGCAAGGTGCAGGCGGTAGTGGCCTATTTCGGTCCCACCAACTTCAACGTGCCCTATCCCGCGCAGTCGACGCCAATCGTCGAGCAGTTCTTGGGGGGCTCGCGCGAGGAAAAGGCGGAAGCCTACAAACGCGCTTCGCCAGTCACTTATGTCAACGAAGGCGACGCGCCGACTTTGATTTTCCAGGGCACCAAAGACATTCTTGTGCCTTTTGAGCAGGCGTTCGACATGGTGACCGCGCTCACCAAGGCGGGTGTGCCGGGACGCGCGGAGTTGCTGTTTGGCGTTGGTCACGGATGGGGCGGCGAGCAAATTGTTCGCACCCAAGAAGAAGCGCTGGACTTCTTCGACCAGCATTTGAAGAAGTGACGCCGTGCGACGTCAATCAGAGGGAAACGGCACCGGGTCGCCCGCCAGTTCCGACAAGGCGTTAAGCGCGGCCCGTTGCTCGGCCTCCTTCTTGTTACGTCCCCAGGCGGGATGGTAGCGATTGCGACCGATCTGGGCCGAGATCTTGAAGCACTTGCTATGATCCGGCCCCTTTTCGTCCAGCAACTGGTAGGTGGGCGTCATGCCGTAGTCTCGCTGGGCGATTTGCTGCAACATCGACTTGTAGTTGCCGCCGTGATCGCCGCCAGCCGCCGCTTCGATTTCTGGCGTCACATGCCGTTCGATAAACTCGCGCGCCGCGGCGTCTCCGCCGTCCAGGTAGATCGCCGCCACCAGCGACTCGAACACGTCGGCCAGTAGCGACGACGGCAGCGTGGCGTGCGACGTCATCCCTTTGCCAATGATCAAGAACTCTTCCAGACCCAGCGCCTGGCTGATCTTGGCGCACGTCTGCCGGCTGACCACCACCGACTTGATCTTGGTCAGTTCCCCTTCCAGGTGCTCGGGATAGCGGCGAAAGAGCATTTCGCACACCACCGCGCCCAAAATGGCGTCGCCCAAAAACTCCAGCCGTTCGTTGCTGGCCAGGCGATGCTGCGCGCCAGAGGCATGCGTCAGCGCCGATCGCAACAGCGACCGACTGCGAAACTCATAGGCAATGCGTTTTTCGCAGCGGTCAAATTCAGTCGTCAGCCCGGGAGCCGGTTCCGTGGGGTCGAGCGCCCGGGTCATGGGCAGGGCCTTGGGTAGGGATGAGCGGCACGTTTTTTGCGGCTGTAAAGCTATTGCAGCATACCACTTTTGTCAATCAACGCGAGCGGTGCAAGTATTTGCCGGCGCCAGTTGCGATTGTGTTAATTTTGCCATGCAAGAAAATGTGCCCCACCCGCACTGTCTGTCTAGTGAACACAGTCCCCCAACGCGTCGTAGCAGTATTCGAGGGACTTGTAATCTTAGGTCGCGGCCACGGAAAGGCGCCAACGGCGCAGTCGGACGCGGCTCATCACGTTTACTTCTCGGAAGGAGCATTCGCACATGAGTTTCGTTCGCAACAATCGCTTTGGACTGCCGGCCATCTTGCTGGCAGCCACCCTGGTCGCCGGGGGAGCATGGCGTTGGACGACTGCCGATGAAACCGCCGGCGCCAAACCGCAAGACGTGTCGCAGGCCAACGCCTTGTCGCGCGCCTTTCGCGATGCCGCGCACGTCGCCATCCCCACCGTGGTCACCATTCGCGTGACCAGCAAGCCGCAGCAAATGACCTCGCAAAGCGGCGAGAACCCCTTCAAAGGCACCCCCTTTGAAGACTTCTTCAACAACGAAGACATGCGGCGCCAGTTCCAACAGCCGCGCCGCAGCGGCGTTGGCTCGGGCGTCATCATCGACAAATCGGGCATCATTCTGACCAATAATCACGTGGTCGAAGACGCCGACGAAGTCACCGTCGAACTGAACGACGGTCGCGAGTTCAAGGCCACCGATGTCAAGACCGACCCCGACACCGATCTCGCGGTTGTGCGGATTAGCGGCGCGGGCACGCTGCCCGCCGCCAAGTTGGGCGATTCCGACGCGCTGGAGATCGGCGACTGGGTCATCGCGGTCGGCAGCCCCTTTGAGCTCGACACCACCGTGAGCGCCGGCATCATCAGCGGCACCGGGCGCGAGCTGGCCTCGGTGCGGCGCGCTCAGTTCTTGCAAACCGACGCGGCGATCAACCCGGGCAACTCCGGCGGACCGCTGTTGAACCTTGATGGCGAAGTGGTCGGCATCAACACCGCCATTGCCTCGAACAGCGGCGGCTACCAAGGCATCGGATTCGCCATACCGGTCAACACCGCCAAATGGGTGACCAAGCAGCTCATCGAGAAAGGCTCCGTCGATCGCGCCTACCTCGGCGTCAAGATTGGCGAGGTCAATCGTGAGTTGGCCGCGCAATTTGGCGTCGAACGCGGCATCGGCGTCCTGGTCGCCGACGTGATTCCCGGCACTCCCGCCGCGGATGCGGGCTTTGAGACCGGAGACATCATCACCGCCTTCGCGGGCAAAAAGGTGAGCGATCCGCACGACTTGCAAGCTTTGGTCGAACGCGCGCCGTTCGACAGCCAGCAAGAAGTGACCGTGCTCCGCAATGGCGAACCGGTGAAGCTCAACGTCACCGTCAAGCGGATGCCCAAGGACATGGTCGCGCAGGAGGAGCATGGTAGTCCGTCCGCGGAGCCGAAGAAGACTTACGCTAATTCAAAATTAGGCGTTGGCGTGAGCGATCTGGGCGCCGAGGAAGCCGAGAAACTTGGCTATAAGGACATGACCGGCGCGCTAGTCACCAGCGTCGATGAAGGCAGCGTGGCCGCCGACAAAGGAGTTCGCGAAGGAATGTTGATTCGCCGCGTGGGCAAGACGGCGGTCAGCAACCGCGCTGATTTCGAGAAGGCGATCGAGGCCGCGTCGGTCGACGAAGGCGTACTGCTGTTGGTGCGCGATCCGCAGGGCAACCAGTTCTTCGTGGTGCTCAAACCCGGCGACGAATCCTAACACGATTTGTTCCGACAACCTGACCCTTTGTGCGGGCTCCGAGTCGAAACGCTCGGGGCCCGCTTTGATTTTTTTTGCGCTAGAAGCCCAGACCGGGCCCAGTCAGCGCCGCCGTGCCCACCGTGCCGTCTGTGATCTGGAACATGGCGGGATAGCGATCTTCCCAGCCGCGATTTCCGGCCGGGCAGTATTGCCGGCCATTGCCTTCGATGGCGCTGACGGTGGGGATTCGCGCCGCCAGCGCCGCCGAATGTAAGAACGAGGCGCCGGGACAGGTCAGATCTTGCACGCACAAGAACAGACCGTATTTCTGAGCGGCCGCTCCCATCAGGAGCGCTTCGGAATGTCCCTTGCACGCCTTGAGCGCCACGCCCGAGTAGCCCATCTCGCGAGCGGCGTGCAGACTGTCGAGATCGACCAACGATTCGTCGATGACGACCGGCTTGAGCCGGGCGGCCGCGTGCATTCGATTGGCGGGGTTCGCGCGCAAGTCGCGATGCGTGGGCTGTTCGATGTATTGAATGCGCCGGTAGGCGTCTGGCGATCGAGCATCCACTTGCGCTAGAAATTCGAGCACGTACTCGACGCTGTCGCACTTTTCATTGAAGTCGACCGAGTAATTCCACTGGTCGCATCCCCGCTTCGCTTGCACGACCATTGCCGCCGCCTCGACCCGGCACACGCGATCGACATCCCACTCCAAGTCGTCGCCGGCGAGCTTGATCTTAAGGTGTGTCAGACCATCGGCCGCGATCCAGTCGCCCAGCGTCTCGGGCAGGCCGTCGCCAATCGGGCGCTCGATGTCGGCGGTGGTCAATGGATCGAGCGCGCCCACCAGGTGATAGAGCGGCATCCGTGGCTTCGGTTGCCGCAGTGTGTACTGGTCCAGCCACTCGTCGTGAAAGTCGTCATCGAGAAACGCAGTCAGATCGGGTCCGACATATTCGCGACCGAGCAGGTCGAAGGCGTTTTGTCGCAACGCGCGGCCAAAAGCGTCGTGAATGGCCGCCTCCAACGGACTGGCGGCCACAAGCTGCGCGAGTCGTGGCATTGGCTCGGCGAGCGCCATTTCGGCCGCCACCCCCCGCGCCTGCGCGCCATGTTGCAGCGCCAGCGCTTGGCACAGTTCCAGCGGATGGCCCGTCTGTCGATGGTCGTTGGCCGCGGCGACGCAGCGCCGCCCAAAGGCCTCCATCGCCGCCAGTGTCTGGTCGGTGGCGACTAACTTGGACGGCCAAGCCCACACGTTGCCCAGCGGCATCGAGCCACGCCCTAGGCCGCGTTGGCCGGCGCGCGTCTCCACTTCGACCTCGACGTTCAGCAGCAGCGCGTCGGTCACCACGCGTCCGCCAAATTTGATCGGAGCGCGATAGGCGATGCGCTCGGTCGTCGCCGCCGCGCTACACAGGCGAATGTCGGTCGGCAGCGGCAAAGGCAATACCTCGCAGTCGCGCTAGACGAGACCGCGGCGAACAGCCCATACGGCCGCTTGCGTGCGATCCGAAACTCCGATCTTGCGGAGCACATGTTGTACATGCTCCTTGACCGTTTCGTAACTGATGCGCAGCGCTTGGGCGATTTCCTTGTTTGTCAGCCCCAGCGCGATCTGGCGCAGCACTTCGGACTCGCGCTTGGTGAGCGCTACCTCGACATCCGGCTCGTGGTTGGGCAAAGAGCCCGACACGCGGCGCAAATCTTCACGCGACCACAGCGAGTCTCCCGCAGCGGCGCGGCGAATGGCCGCCACAATGTCGTCGCCGCTTGAGCCCTTGAGCAAATAGCCGTGCGCGCCCAGCGACACGGCGCGCGCGATGTAGGTGGGGTTGTCATAGGTCGACAAGATCAGCACGGCGGTTTCTGGCTGATGCTTATGTAGCTCAGCGAGCGCCGTCAGCCCATCGCCGTCTTCCATGCGCACGTCCATTAACACCACCTGGGGCTGTAGCTCGCGCGCGAGGCGCACGGCCTCGTTGCCACTGGCGGCTTCGCCCACGACAACGATGTCCTTGTCGATCAGCAAGGCTTTCAGACCCGATCGCACCACTTCGTGGTCGTCAACGATCATCACGCGCGTCGTCATGCGTCTGTCTTTCTGATCCCCTGGCGAAGCGGATAGGTGACCGGAAGCTCAACGAACACGCGCGTTCCCTTGCCGGGCACGCTTTCCACCCGCGCTTTGCCGCGCAACAGCCGTGCGCGCTCGCGGATGCCTTCCAGTCCAAAGCGGTTCTCGACGACCTGGCTAGCGTCGAAACCGGCGCCATAATCGCGCACTTCCAAAGAAAGGCGATGTCCCTCCTGAGTCAGAGTCACTTCGGCTCGCTCGGCGCCGGAGTGCCGGCGAATGTTGTTCAAGGCTTCCTGGACCATGCGATAAATCGTCCCTTCGAGCAGCGAATTCATGTGCTTGGCGTCGATGCGATGGCGAAAGTCGACCTGTAGCGGCCCGGCGCCGACCTGCTCGTTGATCAGGTATTCGATCGCCGCCACGATCCCTTGCTCGTCGAGAATCGGGGGCCGCAAGCCGCTAATGGCGCGGCGCGCGTCGTCGATGGTGGTGCGGAGCAACCGCAGCACGCGCTGAAATTCCTCATCGGCGCGCGCCGGGTTGCGCTCGCGCTGCTGATAATATGCTTCCAGGTGCAGACGCGCGCCGGTCACGTCTTGCACGAAGCCATCGTGGATTTCGTAGGCCAAAAGTTGGCGGTCGCGCTCATGGGCCAAGAGCATCTGTTGTAAGAGCCGCTGCTCCGCCTGAAGCTGCTCGTGCGCCAGTCGCCGCTCGGTGATGTCGCGAAAAACTGCCACGCCGCCACGCAGCTTTCCCGTCTCGTCCTTGAGTGGGCAGCCGCTGATGCTCAACCAAACGCCGCTGGGTCCGCCGACCCGGTCTAAATACAACGGCACATCCACGGTCGATTCACCGCGGATCGCGCGCACCAGCGGCAATTGCGTGTGTGGATAGGGAGTAGTCTTGTCGGGCATGTACAGCCCGTAAATACTCGGCCAATCCTGCGGAGGCGCGTCGACGGCGCCATTTCCCAAAATGCGCTCTGCGGCCTTGTTGAAAAGTAGAAACTGACCCGCAGCGTCCGCCACTGCCACCCCATCGCCGATGCTATCCAAGATCGCGCGCAAGATGCGCGTTTGTTGCAGCAATTGATCTTCCACTAATTGCCGCGCGCCAATCTCCTGCCGCAGCCGTTTGTTGGCGGATACCAGTTCGGCCGTTCGCGTGGCGACGCGCTGCTCCAACTCGGTGTGAGCGCGTTCAAGCGCGGCATGGGCCTCCACTTGCTCGGTGACATCGACGCCCACGCCCCAACTGCCCCAGCCGGGGATGGGAAAACGCCCCGAAAGATTCGACCATGCCACCGTCCGCACCGTGCCGTCCTTGGTGCGCAGCGGCCACGCCTGATCGCGAAAGTAGTTGCCCAAAGTCTCCCACTCGCGCACCGCCGACTGATGATGTTCGGCGCTGGGTGAGATCAGTTCTTGAGCGCGCGGATTGCCCACGATCTCCGTGGCGCTGTAACCGCTGACACGTTCGCATTCGGGATTCCAGACTACAAAATCCAACTGCGGCCGCGCTTGCGAAAAATCGGGCACCTGCGCCAGCGCGCACATCATGAACGGCATGTTCTCAACGACCGCCCGCATCCGCGCTTCGCTGTCGCGCAGCGCTTGCACCGAGCCGGTGCGATCGA